>JBBRDW010000091.1:0-18732 GCA_038203525.1 Chitinophagales bacterium
CACTTGCTTAACAACATTTAAGAAGTCAGCACCGGAGCGGTCCATTTTATTTACAAAACCAATACGTGGCACATTGTAACGGTTGGCCTGGCGCCAAACAGTTTCAGACTGAGGTTCTACACCATCAACCGCACTGAACAATGCAACAAGACCATCCAAAACACGCATTGAACGCTCAACCTCAACGGTAAAGTCAACGTGGCCGGGAGTATCAATAATGTTGAACTTGTATTTTTTAGTTTCGGGCAACGCTTTTCCCTGTGTTGTGGGGAACTCCCAGTAACAGGTAACAGCCGCAGAAGTAATGGTAATACCTCGTTCTTTTTCCTGTTCCATCCAGTCTGTAGTAGCTGCACCATCGTGTACTTCACCAATTTTATGGCTCATACCGGTATAGTACAGAATACGCTCTGTACAAGTGGTTTTGCCCGCATCAATGTGCGCCGCAATGCCAAAATTTCTCTGTAATCTTAAGTCTGCCATGACTTTTGTATTTGTATTTATTGTTTGTTATTTTATGGCCCCGGCTTTCTCTTTTCTATTTATCGTCCCTTGCGTCGCACTCTTGTACGATTGTAAATCTATTCCGCAAAAAACTACAAGGCCCATTTTTTCGAGCCGCAAAGGTAAAGGAATTTGATATACGGAAAAGGCTAACAATAAACTTAACTTGGAAGGGGTTAAAATAGCGGTTCACAGCTCATTTCAATGGGTAAATGATTAAACTTGGTTCACCGTTAAAACTTTAAAGCTGTATTTTACCGGTATAAACAGATCCTGCTGGCTGTACCTTTCTTAAAGCGTCATGCTGTCTTTGCCAGTTGAAAAAAGTGCAAACGTACAAAAGTGCGTCCGCCGCCTTTGGCGGGGCAAGCTGCAACGAAGACGCCCTGAAAACCCTGCCCCGGCCCATAATAATTACCCGACGGCGTTTACATTTGGTTGCATTAAACAATATGCCTTTAAGTTTAGAAACCAAAATAAAAATAAAATGAAGTGACTTACGGTGGATGGTCAAAAGGCGGGCTTAAAACTTTCGCCTTTATCTTTACTCAAAATTTAAGGATGTCTGTTAATAAAGAAGCATATTTGAATTTATGCAGGGAATTAGAAAATAATCATGTAACCCTTGTTGCTGTAAGTAAAACCAAGCCGGTTGAAGATATAATGGATTTATACAATCTGGGGCAAAGAGATTTTGGCGAAAATTATGTTCAGGAAATTGTAGAAAAACAGGCGGTTTTGCCCAAAGATATCCGCTGGCATTTTATTGGTCATTTGCAGCGTAATAAAGTAAAAAATATTGCCTCTTTCGTAAGCCTGATACACGGAGTTGACAGCTTTAAACTTTTAATGGAAATAAACAGGCAGGCTGCAAAACAAAACCTTGTTTCAAACTGTCTGCTACAGGTGCATATTGCCGAAGAAGAAACAAAATTTGGACTCAATGAAGCTGAATTAAAGGCTGCAATTGAGCAGTTAGGCGGTGAAGAAACCAACAATGTGAGGATAATGGGCCTAATGGGAATGGCATCCTTTAGTGAGGATGCCATCAAAATTACGAATGAGTTTAAGTATCTAAAATTACTATTTGACAAATATAGAATGCTACCAAAAAAACAGGAACTAACCACCCTGTCTATGGGCATGAGCGGCGATTACAAAACTGCTGTAAACGAAGGCAGTAATATGGTGCGTATTGGCAGTTTATTGTTTGGATCGAGGTAGTTAAATCAACTTATTTCTTATGACCAGCAAGCCTGCTTAAGTTAAATCCAGCATTAATTGATACTGAAGAATTATTGGCTTTGTTTTGTTTTCCTCTTGAATCTTCAACTATATATATTTTGGTGAAGCCTACATCGTAATGTAAACTCAGGGAAATAAGATTATTAATATTGTACCCAGCTTTCATCTGTATACCAACATCATAATTTTTCCAGTTATTACTGTAGTCGATTTTAACTGTTGTAGAATCGTTTTTTATTTTTCCATTTAGGGCCCCGGCAAAATAGAATCCTGCCCCTGCATACACGGTATTGTTGTTTTCAAGTTCAAAATTAAACATACCGTTTATATAGGCACCACCATAGTCAAGATGTACCTTTTGCTTGAAAGTTTTGTAGTTAGTGCCTTTAGCTGCATAGAAAATGCCAGCTTCGTAACCCCAATGTGTAGGATATTTTGCCCGCAGCGATAATGCCAACTGTGGCCCGAGAACAGAGCTTTTATCGGAAGGCAGGTTCTCAAGAAAAGTGGAAGCATTTATGCCGGCAGTGGCCCACAAATATGCTTTTTGGGCGTTAACGAACGAAGTTGCAGCGCAAGATAATACAACAATAATCAAAAACTTTTTCATGTTTGTTTTACTTTCTTATAAATAATTACCCGAAGGTGTTTTATGCTGCAGCAGATAATTTAAAACAGGTGCAATAGTATTGATTATTGCGTGAATGAAAAATTGTATTTTAAAAAAAATCTCATTACACAAAGAGGAACTGCGTTACCCATCTTTTTTTACAAATACAATACGGCTTCGGTCGGCCTTAAACATGTCCTCGTAAAACTTTACCAATTCTGCATAATCAGCCGGAGGAAAACGGCCCTTTGTTCTTATGTAGCTGCGGGTATAGGTAATATTTTCTGCTTCAAAAGCAAAATGAATATTGTAAGTTCCAAATTTATTGCTAAGGCCAATATTTTTCGGCATTGACTCTACGGCATAACCTGCTGGTATCTTAATATTCACCGTATCCAGGTAACTGAAAGCGTAATTATACACGATGTCATATTTTCTAACATCAGTGGCATTCAATTTTAATGAGTTCTTAGATAAAATGTTGGGCTGCACAAAAAATCTTTTGCCAGAAACGGTAGCATAGTTATCTGCTTCAAGATTAATGGTTTCATCAATTGAAGGAATAACGGCTTTATGTTCTTCATAATTAAAACTGCTGATATCGTAAGTTGGAATATCAATCACAGATTTCAATCGTTCAAGCTGTTTGTCTTTGGTGTAATGTTTTATTATTCCAAACAAATCATCCTGTTCAAGCCCGGTGTATGTGTGGTGAATACCAGCAGTAAGTTTACCGGTTTCGTCAAGCAAGGCATTAACGCGGGTAATCTGCTGATTATCTTTTTCGGTATACCTTGGTGTTTTTACCAGGTAACCTCCATCGTCTTTTATCATTAATGCATAACGGTCGTCAGTAAAATTGCCCATATAACCCGCGGCCTTATCCTGGCTGGTGCATTCCAGCCAAACAGTATCTTTTGCCAGAGGCACACAAACTATTACGTGGTTTCCCTGGTCTGATGGAAAATCAGCCATGTAAAATTTTTCATTTTCACCTGCGGTTATGGTAGTAAAATATCCTTTTATCCCTGCTTCCGCCAGCAGCGAATGCATATAATTTGATAAAGCCTTACAATCTCCATAGCGTTTGGTTGCTACATATTTTGCGTCAAAAGGCTGTAAACCGCCAATGCCCAGTTGAATGCTTATATAACGGGTATTTTGCTGAAGAAATGAATACAAAACTTTTATCTTTTCATTTGGGTCGCTTATGGCATCTGTAAGTTTATGAACGGTTTGTTTTATATCCATAGGCAATTCATCGCGGCCTTTATTTAATGCTACCTGGTATTTTCCGTACTCAAGCCACGAACTCATATTTCCCGTATAACCACCATAAGAAAAATCGGTAGGCGCAGCAAAAACTGATGGTGTTATTTCGTGAAAATCGGGATGGAAATATTCGGTTGGATACACTTTCAGATTTTTTACTTCCCATGTGTAGCGGGTGGTTTTATCGTTAACAACAATAGGCTGCCCTGCATAGTTAAACTGTTTATGCCTTAACTTATAACCAACAGGCGCATCAATACTAAAACGGCTTTGCTGAACCGCCATTTTTAAATTTTCCACAGGCTCCCAACCGGGCAAATTCAGTATGCCGTAAAGCGTTTGTTCATCTTCGTACTCAACGGTGTAGGGGTACTGCCGGTAAAAAAAATTATGATTTTTTATTCTTGTATCCTGCATCAAACTAAATCCATCTTCATATGCAACATCTTCAATATCTTTCTTTTTTACGCTCTTCAACTTTTTACCGGCGGCATCGTATAAAGTGCCTGAAATATCGCTAAGATCGGCCAGCTTACTGTAGTAATTGTTATACCAGGAGTCGTTATTACCCTGTTCATGCAAAATGGTAACGGCAAATTTTCTGCGTATTACGGCTTTATCAATATCCTTAATTATCACAGTTATTTCCTCATACCGCTTTACCACGTTTGCATTTTCTTTCAGAGAATCCGGTATCAGCGACACATTGTAATCCTGCGCATGAAGTGCCATACTTATGCTGCTTAAAAAAATACAGGTGAGGTGTTTCATATAAACTTGTTTGTGCATGAAATTTATTTTTTTGGGCCAGGCAATTATATTTTCATAGCATCGGCTGTTGCGTCGCGCTCTTGTACTTTTAGAAAGTTAAGCAGCAAGTTCACGAGTTCCAGCGTTCACAAGTTATCGTTGCATTTGTATATTGAAGCCCGTGAACTTTGGACCTTGTGAACTGATGAAACATATTCTTAAGTATAAGAGTGCGACGCAACGAAGAACCCCAAAGAATCACGCGCTTCGCGTAGCTGGGTTCAAAAAAAATTGTATTTTAAAAAACCCTTAGATCCAAAATAAAATTGATTGTTTTATGTTTTCAATCTTAAAGCTTTTTAAATACAATCTGTTCTGCCTGCTTCTTAACTACGTAAGTAAAAAAATCTCTTAATGTCTGGTAATCTTCGGGGTCAAAATTTGCTTTTTTTACAACTGTGCGGCAACGAAATTGTATTTGATCGCCGTTTTGCCCAAAAATATATTCGAACATGCCTTCCTCTTCGTTAAGCTTTACCCTTGCAGACTTTGGCAGTTCTTCTACTTTGTACCCGGTGGGTACTTGCATATTCATGATATATATTTCATCGAAACAGGAGGGCATTTCTACAGGGTACAGCCGGTCGGCCGCTTTAAAGGGATTGTCTTTTGTTACCTCGGCCAGCATTGGGTTAAAGTAAACAATGTCTTCATCATTAAAATTAATTTTAATATCGTATTTAATGGCAACGGGCTCTTCGGGTATTTTTAAGGAATCTATTTCCGTATTGCTTATTTCTATATCGGCTGGGTAAGCCTTCTTTATATCTTTAAAAAAATCTTCCTGTTTTGTGATAAGTAATTTTTTTCTTATGCCTTCCGATTCCTGGTTACCCAATTGCGTCGCAAATGAACCGGTAACCACATTTGAATCGTTAACGATAAAAACGGTGGTAAGTTTTTTTTCCATTAAAGAATCGGCGGAAAGCGTTATCAGTTCGGGGTTATCTGCTATAACACGTGCATAACCGTTGTAACATTCCTGCGGTAAACGGTTAAACCCAAGGTTTGGTGTACTGGCATCGAGCAAGTAAGATTTTCCATAGGCTTTTGCCTGTATAATAACATAATTATACTGATTTAAAATGGGGTACATGGGGTAGGTTTTACCATTCCACCTTGTACTTAATAAAACGGGGTGCACTTCGTAGCCTATATTGTGCAGCATAGCAGCAAGCAACATATTTATGTCTGCTACATTGCCTTTGTGCAGCTGCATTGTTTTCTTTATAGGCTGAGAAAGGTAACGGGCATAACTGTCTGTGCAGGAAAAATTATCCCGCACATATTCATAAATTTTCTTTGCCTTTACCTCATTTTCATCTGCCGCATTTATTATTTTTTTCAGGTCATCGTTTAGCCATCCATTATCCTTGCTAAGGGATTCTCCAAAATCTACATCTTTCATCAGGTCGCTTGCCGCTTCATACCAATCGGTTAAAATGGGCTTTGGCGGTTGGTCGGGCCATTTTATCATAGAGAGCTGAAAGTCAATTTTTGATATATGGTTGCGCAGCGTAGTGGTAAATCCCTCTTCTTTTAGGGTTGGCACATTTTGCATTGCCCATTTATGGTAAATAGTTTTGGCATACCTGCTGGCAGCGGTAGACCGGTCTGTTGCACTGTATCCTGGTATAAGAAAATGATATACGTCGTTGTGAACTTCAGCCGAATCTACTACAAAAGGGTTATAACCCCGTGTTAGAATTACAAAATCAAAAAACTCTGGAATAGCAACTGTATACTCGCTCCAGATTCTCGGATAATCTCCCTGAAAATACCATGGGTTAATATACCGGAAGCTTGGCGAACTTACTTTATAATCATACTCAATAATAGATCCTTCCTTAATATTGGGGAAAGTAAACTTGGTTACCGCGTCATTACCGCTTTTGTCTTTAAAAAGCGACCCTTTATCTACTTTGGTTACTACTATTTTACCGTTTTCAAAATTATAAGTAGCTGCATCTAGGTCTTCTATTTTTTCTTTAAAATCTGTCTCGTTATAAAGATGAATTTCAACAGTAGCCAGTTCAAAACTGTTTTTGTTAATCAGGCGTATTCTGGCATGCTTACGGTAAATAACATTAAAGCCCCCATCGTTATTCCCTTCAAAAGCAGATGATCCCGCATCGTAAATATAAACCGCATTGGCAGCTGAATCTACAGCGTATACGGCAGGTGCAAAATCTTCCGGCTTTACATCACCATATTTTAATTTTACCTGCACTAGCTGGGCGGTTGCTAAATCAACACAAAAAAGAGCTGAGATCAGAATAAAGAACCGGATAATTTTCATGTACAATAGTTTTTAAAAAGATTAAGCGTTGAATAGCTATGCAATTAACCAAATACGTTTATATTGACAAAAATTATTTTGCAATCAAATGACCAACATACAAGATTCTTAAAAACTGCCGCTGCTGGCCTCGGCTTTCAATATTGTGGTATTGCAAAAGCAGTTAAACTTGAGAATGATGCACGCCGCCTGGAAACCTGGCTGAGCAAGGGTATGCATGGCACTATGCAATACATGGAAAATCATTTTGATCAGCGCGTAGATCCTTGTTTGCTGGTACCTGGTGCTAAATCTGTAATTACGCTATTGCTCAACTATTTTCCTTCTGAAATGCAAAACACAGCCGCTCCCCAGGTTGCAAAATATGCTTATGGTAAAGACTATCACGAAGTAATACGAAATAAACTAAACCATTTGCTTACCGTACTAAGGGAAGAGTTTGGCGAAATAAACGGCCGCGGCTTTGTAGATTCAGCGCCTGTGCTGGAGCGGGCATGGGCACATCGCAGTGGCCTGGGCTGGGTGGGCAAAAACGGCAACCTTATTAACCGGCAACAGGGTTCTTTCTTTTTCATTGCCACGCTTATAACCGATATGCCTTTTGTTTACGATGATGGCTTTGCAAAAGACTACTGCGGCACCTGCACCAAATGTATCGATGCGTGCCCAACCGCGGCAATACAGCCAAACAAAGTGGTGAATGGCAGCCGCTGCATCAGCTATTTTACCATTGAGCTAAAAGAAATGCTGATACCCAACGAAGTAAAAAACCAATTTAAAAACTGGATGTTTGGGTGCGACATTTGCCAGGATGTTTGCCCCTGGAACCGATTCAGTAAACCCACATCAGAACCTGAGTTTGCACCCATTACCGAAATACTCAACCTTAGCAGCACCGAATGGGGAAACCTTACCGAAGAATCCTTTCGTAGAATATTTAAAAACTCGCCGTTAAAACGTAGTAAATTCAGAGGAATACAGCGCAATCTAAAATTTATAAGAGAAGATCAATAATATAATTTTATGTACCCGGCATAGGTTTATCTATTGAGCTTTTCTTGCGTCGCACTCTTATACGCTTTGTCCGCTGCTCACCAGCCGCAGAAACCTTTTCTCAGCCGGGATTTCGCCTCGCAAATGCCCAAAATTGATCAGAAAGTACAAGAGTGCGACGCAACGGAAGTTCCCCAAAGAACCTTGGCTGGGGACATAAATATTTCTAAAATACAAAGCCAATCAGCGACTTTTTAAATTAATCTTAGGTCGTAAAAAAAATAAACAAATTATTCTTTATTTTTTTTATATTGCATTATAAAATTAAACGCTTATGAAACGCTTAAATCTACACGTTTACCTGTTTATTGTTTGTTCAATTATTTCAGGCAAAGAAATTAACGCCCAAAACAATAAAGCATATGCAATAACCGGCGAAACCAAAGGAAATATCGCATGGACCACCGTAAGAGAAATAAACCTCGACAACGGGACAGAAATAAGAAAAATTTACTCCCCGGCCGATAAACCGCAACTCGTTGATGCCGCCAGCGGTAAAAGGCTTATTCAGCGGGACCTGAATGCGGGTATGAACAATGCCGATATGGTATCGGCACCTTCCGAAACAAACGTGGCCGCCAGTGCGTTTGACAGTAAAACAAACCGTCTTTTCTTTACGCCAATGCAAAGTAACGAACTCCGTTATTTTGACTTTAACCGGGGAACTTCCAATGTTTACTATGTACGCAATACTGCCTTAAAAACATTTGCAGCAACACCCGGAGAAGCAGATGTAATTACCAGGATGTGTTTTGGATCTGATGGCTACGGTTATGCATTAACCAATGATGCAAATCATTTGATTCGTTTTTCATCGGGTGATAAAATAACAATTGTTGATCTGGGTTCTGTGCAGGATGGCAAAAAAAATGATGGCATCTCTATCCGCAATATGTGCACAAGCTGGGGTGGAGATATGGTTGCCGATGCATTTGGCAATTTATACATTGTAAGCATGCGGGGTAATGTTTTTAAACTCAACCCCCAAACGCTGGTTGCAGATCATATAGCAACTATTGCGAATATTCCGCAGGATTATACGATCAATGGCGCAGCTGTAGATGTAAAAGGAAATATTGTAGTAACCTGTGCAACCAAAACAGATCATTATTACAGCGTTGATATTTCAAACTGGCAGGCTTCTGTTTTGCCGCAGCAGGGCGAACTCTACAATGCTTCGGACCTTGCAAGCTGTCATTTTGCATACGAGAATCTTGCCGACTTAAAAAAGGCTGAAACAGCTAAAAGCTCCATTATCGTTTACCCGAATCCTGCAATAAACAAAACCGTTAATGTTTCGTTCAACGGATTAGCAGCAAATAAATACACCGTAATTGTTGTGGACGGAAACGGAAATAGTATTTACAGTAAAACAGTTAGCGCCAATGGCAAAACTGTTTCCCAAATTGTATTGCCAAGATCAACCAGTGGTGGAATGTATATTGTAAAAGTGATAGACGATGCGGGTAAAGAACAGTCTTCAAGCAAAGTAGTTGTGTATTAATTTTTATCTAAATAATAAAAAGTCCCGCTTGTACAGCGGGACTTTTTATTTTCGCATAATCTATGTTCCAGTCTAAGAAAAATATAATCGCCGGAAGAAATCCCGTTATTGAAGCTTTAAAGAGCGGCCAAACCATTGATAAAGTGATGCTTTTCAGAAATGCAAGCGGCGATGCAGTAAACGAAATAAGAAAACTTGCTGCCGAGCTGAAAGTGCCCGTACAATACGTACCCAACGAAAAACTAAACAGGTTAACCAATGTACAGCACCAAGGTGCCGTTGCATTTAAATCAGCTATTGTTTACCAGGATCTGCAGCAGGTAATTGACTGGGTTAATGAAAAAGGTGAAACACCCTTGTTCCTGATGCTCGATGGCGTAACAGATATTAGAAATATTGGTGGCATGGCCAGAACCGCAGTTTGCTGTGGCGTGCAAACCATTATAATTCCCGATAAAGGTGTTGGCGCATTAAACGAAGATGCAGTAAAAACCAGTGCCGGTGCACTGGAATTGATACAGGTTTGCCGGGTAAACAGTTTGATGAAAGCAGTTGACACCCTTCATTTAAACGGCATAAAAGTTTTTGCCAGTGAAATGAAGGCCGATAAAAACATTTTTGATTTGCCTCTCAAAGAGCCCTGCTGCATCATCATGGGTAGCGAAGACAAGGGAATTTATCCGGCATTAATGAAGATTTGCGATGAACAATTTAAGATACCTATGAGCGGCAACTTCGAATCGTTAAACGTTTCCATCGCCGCAGGAATGATTCTTTACGAAGCCGTAAAACAGCGAATGCAATAGAATGCATTTAATATACCAGCATCGTTTTTCATAGCATCTTAGTTGCGTCGCAATCCGTTCGTCTTCCATTCGTTGGGCAGCTATTGCGTAAACAATACGCTGAGTTGTTTTTAAAACTTCCCAGAAAACAAAAGCCATAGCCGGCAATTTCAATCACCTGTACATTTTACAAACCTTGCATTAACTTTGCCGCAATTTTAATTGAAGCAATGGTTTACTTAACGCGTCAGGAACATTTTAATGCTGCACACAAGTTGTATAATTCCGGCTGGGATAAGGAAAAAAATGAGACTGTATTTGGTGCATGTGCCAATGAGAACTGGCATGGGCACAACTACGACCTTTATGTTACAGTTAAAGGCGAACCGGATATTGATACCGGCTTTTTAATGGATGTAAAAAAACTTAAAACCATTATCAAAGAACATGTTATTGTAAAACTTGATCATAAAAACCTGAACCTGGATGTAGACTTTCTGCAAAATCAAATGTGCAGCACTGAAAATCTCGCAATAGGTATCTGGAAACAACTGGCGCCTCATTTGCCCGCGAATGTTACACTCCATTGCGTAAAACTGTACGAAACGCCACGTATTTATGTAGAATATTTCGGCAACTAACAACTTTTTACACACCATTCTGTTATCTTTCTTAATTTGTAACTTATATGAGCAACAAAGTAGCCGTATATCGTAAAGAACATTTTAACGCAGCACACAGGTTATTCAATCCGTTGTGGAGCGATGCCACTAATGCTGAGGTGTTTGGTAAATGCAGCAACCCCAATTACCATGGTCATAACTATGAGCTTGTTGTAAAGATTATCGGTGAGCCTGATGCCGAAACGGGTTATGTGATTGATCTTAAGTTATTGAGCGATATTATTAAAGCTAATGTGCTTGACAGGTTCGATCACAAGAACCTTAACCTGGATACCGTTGAGTTTAGAAATTTAAATCCCACAGCGGAGCATATTGCTCAAGTAATTTATGGTTTGCTCAGGGCAAAAATAAAACCCAACCTGGATTTACAGGTGCGGCTATACGAAACAGAAAGAAATTTTGTGGAATATCCGGTGTAGGTTTAGCGTTACATGTTGAATATCGTTATATCTGTACAAGAGTGCGACGCAAGTAAAGCCCAAAAGAGGGCGTTGGCTGGGTACCAAAAATAAAATATACAATCAAAGCAAAATGTCATATAAAAAAACAGAACAATACGATGAGCAGGCCACAGCCGGACTCGCTGAAAATTACAAGAAAATAATTGCGTCTCTTGGCGAAGATCCTGAGCGTGAAGGCTTGTTAAAGACTCCCGAACGTATTGCAAAAGCAATGCAATACCTTACGCAAGGCTACCAGATGAATGCGGTTGACATCATAAACTCGGCCAAATTTCACGAATCAGTCAGCGAAATGATCATTGTAAAAGATATTGAACTTTACAGCATGTGCGAGCATCATATGCTGCCATTTATAGGCAAAGCCCATATCGCTTACATACCCAACGGATGGATAACGGGTTTAAGCAAACTAGCACGTGTGGTTGATGTTTTCTCAAGAAGGCTTCAGGTGCAGGAGCGGCTTACGGTGCAGATTATGGATGCAATACGCGAAGCACTTAATCCGCAGGGTGTAGCGGTAATAGTTGAAGCCCGACATTTATGCATGATGATGCGTGGCGTGCAAAAGCAAAATTCGTCTACAACTACTTCTGCCTTTTATGGCGAGTTTGAAAAAGACAAAACAAGAAGTGAGTTTCTCAAGCTCGTAAGCGCCAAATTAAGTTAGTAATACATTTTTGTTCCCGGCTTTAGCGCTTTTTGCGGCTTTGCTTGCGTCGCAATCTTGTACTTAATATCTTCAGCCTGCAACCCCAGGCTATTAATATTTTCGGGAAGCCGCATAGACGCTACAATTAATAACAACGGCCTGGAAATAATTCCAGGCCGCTGTTTAATCAAAACAAAACCTTAATATTTAAAACCTCAAAGTCAAGCCGCCATTAAGTATGTACTTGCCATAGCCGGCCTCAACAAATAAGCCTGCATTTTTCGACATGTTGATTTTAGTGCCCAATGCCACCTGGTAAGCCAGTTGAGAAGGATCTGCAGCTATCGCAGCTTTATTGCCCATTGGATCAACATAATTCTGTTTCCAGCTGTTTACGCCAATGGCTGTTCGTAAATATGGCTCAATAGTTTTACCCTGTGCGGGTAAATAGCTCATTATATTCAACATCAAGCTCCAGTTTTCAAGCGAACCGGTAAAATCAGGGTTAGTACCATCCGAGTTGTAACTATAGTAGGGCGCAGACACTTTACCGTATGTACCCAAAAGACCGATACTCATATTCCTGCTAAACCTGTAATCGATGGCACCATTAGCAGGCCCCGTTTGTGAGGTGTTGCCCATATACGAATTATTAAATAATGCAAGCTGGTTTTTATCAAGATTAGGGAAACCATATCCAGCACTAAAATCAACCGTTGGTTGAAAGGAAGGTCTGGATTTTGGCGCAGGGGCTCCGCGCTGTGGGGTTATTCTTTGCTGTACCAAAGGCGGCCTTGTATAAACCCTGCCGTACCTAATTCTTGGGCGCGGGTTATGATAGCGATAATATTGAGCCTCCCCCGCAACAGAAACCATTAAAAATAAAAATGAGAGAACTGCAAAGTGCTTTTTCATGTACTAATTTTTAAGTCAGATTAAAAATGGGCTTCAAAGTTTAATTAAGAAAACCACAATTCTCGATAATCGAAAAAACATGTAAAATTTGTTTTTACTTTTCAATTAGTATCCATACTTTTGCACTCCTTAAATTTGGCCTATTTAGCGTTATTGAGTTACGGCATGGCCATGTTACCCGTAGCTTTCATGGATTTAATTATTTGAAAGCCATTTGTTTTCAATATTTTGATCAGTAAAACCGGTTAATTACAGATATGTCATCAAACACAATTCAAGGCAGGATAAGTTTTGGTAAAACCAAACATCTTGCTGAAACTCCTGATCTGTTAGACATTCAGTTAGAATCATTCCAAGAATTTTTCCAGTTAGAAACTACTCCGGATAAGCGCAATAATGAAGGCTTGTTCAAGGTATTCAAGGAAAGTTTCCCAATTACGGATACCCGTAACATTTTCGTTTTGGAATTTCTTGACTATTTTATAGATCCCCCACGCTATTCCATTGATGAGTGTATGGAACGCGGACTAACATATGCGGTGCCTTTAAAAGCTAAACTAAGGTTAAGTTGTAACGATGAGGAGCATGTTGATTTCCAAACTATTGTTCAGGATGTTTTTCTTGGCAATATTCCTTATATGACACCAAGAGGAACTTTTGTTGTAAATGGAGCCGAACGTGTTGTAGTTTCTCAGTTGCACCGTTCGCCGGGTGTATTTTTTGGCCAATCTGTTCATCCGAATGGAACCAAGATATACTCAGCAAGGGTTATTCCTTTCAAAGGAGCCTGGATGGAATTCGCAACAGATATCAACAATGTGATGTATGCCTATATTGACCGCAAGAAGAAATTCCCGGTTACTACGTTATTACGTTCTATTGGATACGAAACAGATAAAGATATTCTCGAGTTATTTGGAATGGCAGATGAGGTTGCCACAGATAAAAAAACGCTTAAGCTTCATATTAATAAGAAACTCGCAGCACGTGTACTGAGAACATGGGTAGAGGATTTTGTTGATGAGGATACTGGCGAAGTTGTATCGATTGAGCGTAACGAAATTGTAATGGAACGTGATACCATCCTTGATGAAGATGCTATTGACACAATTGCCGATTTGGATGTAAAAAGTATTTTTGTTCAAAGAGAAGATGTAGGTGGCGATTACGCTATCATTTATAATACGCTTAACAAGGACACATCAAATAGTGAACTGGAAGCTGTTCAACATATCTATCGCCAGCTTCGTGGCGCCGATGCGCCGGATAATGAAACCGCTCGTGGTATCATTGATAAATTATTCTTCAGCGATAAGCGATATGATCTCGGTGAAGTTGGACGTTATAAAATCAATCGTAAACTCGGCGTTCAGCAAAAGCTTACCAACAAAGTTCTTACGAGGGAAGACATAATTGAGATTATCAAATACCTGGTTAGGTTAACCAATGCAAAAGCCGAAATTGACGATATTGATCATCTGAGTAACCGTCGCGTTCGTACGGTTGGAGAGCAATTGTATGCACAGTTTGGAGTAGGCTTAGCACGTATGTCCCGTACTATCCGCGAAAGAATGAACGTTCGTGACAACGAGGTTTTTACACCAGTTGACCTTATCAATGCAAGAACGCTGTCTTCTGTTATCAATTCTTTCTTTGGAACTTCACAATTATCCCAGTTTCTTGATCAGACCAATCCACTATCTGAAATTACGCACAAACGTCGTATTTCTGCCCTTGGGCCCGGTGGTTTAAGCAGAGAAAGAGCAGGCTTTGAGGTTCGCGATGTACACTATTCCCATTACGGAAGGTTATGTACTATCGAAACTCCGGAAGGACCAAACATTGGTCTAATTTCTACACTTTGTGTTCACGCAAAGATTAATGATATGGGTTTTATTGAAACACCCTACCATAAAGTGAAAGCAGGAAAGGTTGACATGAACCACCTTACTTATCTGAGCGCAGAAGAAGAAGATCCTGCAAAAATTGCACAGTCAAATACAGTTGTTGATGCAGGCGGTAATTTCCTTGAAGAAAGGATAGTGAGCCGGCAAACAGGTGATTTTCCGATACTCGAAAGAGACGAAGTTGAATATATGGACGTAGCACCAAACCAGATTGTTGGTCTAAGTGCCTCCCTGATACCGTTCCTTGAACACGATGATGCCAACCGTGCGTTGATGGGTTCAAACATGCAACGCCAGGCCGTTCCGCTTATACGCCCGGAAGCTCCGGTTGTAGGCACTGGCCTGGAAGGTAAAGCTGCCAGAGATGCCCGTATTCAGATACATTCTGATGGTGACGGTGTTGTTGAGTATGTTGACTCAAATCAGATTCATGTTCGCTATACGAGGAACGATATGGACCGTTTGATAAGTTTTGAAGACGATCTTCAGATTTATAAACTCACAAAATTTATTAAGACTAACCAATCTACCTGTATCATTCTTCGTCCTGCTGTTAAGAAAGGGCAGAAAGTTAAGAAAGGCGATTTTCTTACCGAAGGTTATGCTACCAAAGACGGAGAATTGGCATTAGGTCGTAATCTTCAGGTTGCATTTATGCCATGGAAAGGTTACAATTTTGAAGATGCCATAGTAATCAGCGAGAAAGTAGTACGGGAAGATCTTTTCACTTCTATTCATATTGACGAATACGAACTGGAAGTTCGTGATACTAAACTGGGCGAGGAAGAATTGACACCAGATATACCAAACGTGTCAGAAGAGGCAACTAAAGACCTTGATGAGCATGGTATTATACGCATAGGGGCTCAGGTTAGGGAAGGCGATATACTTATAGGTAAAATAACTCCAAAAGGAGAAAGCGATCCAACACCAGAAGAGAAGCTTCTACGCGCTATTTTCGGCGATAAAGCAGGCGATGCAAAAGATGCTTCTTTAAAAGCTCCGAACGGAACTGAAGGCGTGGTAATTGACAAAAAGCTTTTCCAGCGTGCTAAAAAAGATAAGAACGGTAAAATACGTGAAAAAGCACAGTTAGAGAAGGTAGAAAAAGTACACGAGAAGAATGTAGATGACCTTAATGAAGTACTTTTAAACAAAATGCTCACCCTTTTGAAAGATAAAAGTTCTGCAGGTGTTACGAACAGTTTTGGAGAAATGCTTATCGGTAAAACTGCTAAGTTCAATGCAAAGAACCTTGCTTCTGTCGACTACCAGAGCGTGAATCCATTAGGATGGACTGGCGATGCACCTACTGATGATCTTATCAATACTTTGTTGCACAATTACAGCATTAAGTACAACGAAGAGTTGGGTCGTTATAAGAGAGAGAAGTTCAATATTTCAATAGGTGATGAATTGCCAGCCGGTGTATTGAAACTTGCTAAGGTTTATCTCGCAGTTAAACGTAAGCTTAAAGTGGGCGATAAAATGGCAGGTCGTCACGGTAATAAAGGTATCGTAGCTAAAATAGTACGTGCCGAAGATATGCCTTTCATGGAAGATGGTACACCCGTAGACATCGTATTGAACCCATTGGGCGTACCTTCCCGTATGAACCTTGGCCAGATATATGAAACCATTCTCGGATGGGCCGCCAAGAAGCTGAATGTTAGTTTTGCAACTCCAATTTTCGACGGTGCTTCAGTAGAAGAAATTGCCGAATATTGCGATAAAGCAGGTCTACCTTCAATGGGGCACACTTATCTTTACGATGGTGAAACCGGCGAACGTTTTCACCAGAAAGCAACTGTAGGTGTTATTTATATTATCAAACTACACCACATGGTTGATGATAAAATGCATGCCCGCTCAATCGGACCATACAGTTTAATTACACAACAGCCGTTGGGTGGTAAAGCACAGTTCGGTGGACAACGTTTCGGCGAAATGGAGGTTTGGGCCCTGGAAGCTTATGGCGCAGCCAACATTCTTCAGGAATTATTAACGCTTAAATCAGATGATATCATTGGTCGTGCAAAGACTTATGAAGCAATCGTAAAAGGCGATAATATTCCAAAAGCTGGCATTCCCGAATCGTTCAATGTATTGGTTCATGAATTAAGAGGCCTTGGTTTAGATCTTAAGTTTGAATAAAACCATATCCCGAAAAGGATTTAGAAAATACAAAGCCATTCCGCAGTTAATGCGGGATGGCTTTTTTATTTAGCGATTTGTTGGCACGAAGTAGGGTAATCCGATTTAGCTCTTCTTCCCGCTAAGGCGCGACTCTTGTACTCCGGTTTATACGGCGGCAATATTCATCAACAAAGCATATGGGGCTTAACTAAACTGCCGGCCCAATAAGATTTGCGAATAATATGAACCTGATGCACCATGCTGAATTAAGATAAAAACGTAGAAGAGTGCGACGCAACTGGGTTTCATAGTAGTACCGCAGCTTGGTCCATAAAAAACGCATCACACATTTTGATGTGGTGGTAAGTATAAACACGCTAAAAAACATCGATAAATAATAGAACGGAAGAAACGAGCTTCGAGCCTTTTGGCAACTCCTACCCCTTCATAAATGCTTCTAAACTTTTCATAGCACCGGCCTGTACTTTATTTTTCATAAACCCTGACCAGCCAAGCAAAATACCAGGTAACCCCAAAGCCTGGGCACACCATTTATAAAAATCAAATTCGTCTGTATGCTGCACAATTTTTCCGTGCTCAAAAACAAAACTTGCTTTAATCCGGTTGGTTACTTTTCTCTTTGTTTGGGAGAAAGTATAATTAGCTACCCATTCTGCGCTGCCTGTTGTATCATTCGACTGCACATTACTAAATTCAAGTTGAAGGTCTTTACCTTTTGTAACCAGCATCTGCCACATTGCCCGCACCTGTTGTGCATCTAAATTTTTAAAAACTGCATCATTAAAAACTGCATTATCCGCGTAGCAGTTTTGCATGGTGACATAATCTTTATTCTGAAAGGCTGTGTAGAAAGTGTTTATGAGTTCAGCATTTGGGTGCATAGCGTTTTACTATTTTTTAATTTATAGCTCACTAAAGCTAAATTAAAAAAATTACTTACCAGCCTTCTTAACACCAGAACCGCCGCTTGTGCTTTTATTTACGGTAGCATTGCCCTTGTAATGCACATCGCTGCCACCACTCGATGATACATTTAATTGTTTGTTTGCAGTAATAAATATGTCGCTGCCACCACTTGTTTCCACATTACAATTGTCCGTTATAAAATCATAAGCATGCACATCGCTGCCGCCGCTTGCGCTAACTTTTAACGAAGCAGCTTTACCTGAAACATAAATATCGCTGCCGCCACTGGCTTCCATTTTAATATCGGTGCCACTCACTTTCCCTTTAAAATCTGAGCCGCCGGAAAGTGACATACTAAACTGGTTGGTGTTAATTCCATCTTCGGCAAAAACATCTGAACCGCCCGATGCATCCAAAGCGCTCAACGTTTTAAAAGACACATAAGCTTTCATTTTTTTATTACCCCAACTTATTTGAAAACCATCTTCCTGTTTGTAATAAATTTTAAGTGTGCCATTAACCACTTCAGTTATTATTTTATTGCGGTATTCAGTTTCGGAAGCGCTTACTGCAACTGCTTCTTCATTGCTTTGGGTTAGGTAAAGGTCAATACCATTTTGAACACGTATCGCACTAAAGGAACTAACTTTTCTTTCAACCGCATTGGCATCATTAATGGTTTTTTGTGCCATAGCCGAGTTAAGCATAGTTGCAACCGCAAGCAATAGTATTATTTGTTTCATAATTTGTTTTTCCTGTATACGGATGACTCAAAGAAATGTTACCGGGAGTGAAACATATTTTTTTGAATATTTAAAGTGGCTCAACATTTCATCCGCTTTTTGGAGCCAGGCAAAGGGAATTCTTTGAAGCTTTACTTGCGTCGCACTCTTGTACTTTCAGAATTTGACTGAGCTTTTATCGAAGCGAAGATCTAAGCGGGTAAGGAACTAAAATTCAATTCCGTTTAGC
>JBBRDW010000092.1:0-18209 GCA_038203525.1 Chitinophagales bacterium
TACTGTAAATAAATTGTTCTTTAATGATTTTACCATTGTTCCAATGTTGAACTGAAACCTGCGTGTAATTTTTTACACCCCATTCTTTGTGGGTATAGTCATACTGCCAGGTTACATAAGAAACATTATCGCCAGTAGCAACATTCGTGGGTGTTGCACCACGAAATTCCACGATATTATTCAGGAACTCCAGCTCCCGCAAGCGATTAGCTTCTTTTCCCTCAACCAAAGGCTGTTCATTTTCCTGCATTACCACAGCATCGTCATAATACATTTCAAAAGCGTCCATTAATTTACCATCTACTACCAATTGGTTCAGGTGGTTTAGTTTTTCTGCAATTGTATTCATTGTTTTAATTTTTTAAAATTTGTTGTTATTGACAGTACAAAGATGCTATAGAACATCGCTTTTAAAAATGGATGAACTACGCCATCGGATGGATAATTATTCCATTTTCAAAAATTGAATTCGAGGCTTTCAATAAGATATATTTTTTTGTATCGGGGTATGTGAAGTGGAAAATATAACTAAAGGGACTGCCTAAAATAATTATTGATGGGTGCAATATTTAGAACGTGTAATCTTTATGAACCTAACTGCAATACTACTATGAAACCCGGTTGCGTCGCACTCTTGTACTTTCTATCCAACATTGAGCAATGGCAATCATTAAGACTAAATCATTACTTCATTAATCTATACATATCCACTGCCAATTTAATTCGCCAGGATTTTTGACATCAATAATGATACATACTCAAAAGGGCTTATCTGATTATTATACACGACGGGTATATTTAATATTTCCAACCCTTGCATTGACTAACGAAAAAACACTGCCCAGTTTTTATCTGCCGCCGCATTTAAATTTGCCTCATCTTTATTCCATTTGGTGAGTGTATTATTCACCCATGTATGATAAAAAAGAAACAGCTTCCCGTTTACAATCTTAAATGTTTCCGGATCAATTTCAACTTTCTCGTTGGTTGCACCCATTGCATAAGCACACCAGCCACCATACTGTGGCTCGTATTTTTTATAGTCTTTAACAAACAGGTCTTTATTGGCATCGGTTGAAAAATAATAGGTCACGCCTTCTGAATGGGCAGCAAATTGTTTAGCACCTTTCACAGCTTTATTTTGCGTAAAATAAGCCACCGGGTCATAGCCTTGAATAGCCAATCCTTTTTCAAGGTTAAATTCTTTTATCCTTAATGCTGATTGGGCATTTGTAATTGCCATCATAAAAACTGATGCAATTAACACTGCTGTTATTTTTTTCATTTTATTTATTTTAATGTTGTTGTATGATTGACCATTGCATCAAATCAGAAAGACCGGAAATAGCTTCCGGTTCTCTGACTGAATGTTTCCTTTTTTTAATTGTTGCTGGCCCCTAAGTTCATTTCCAGTGATGGTGCCAATGGAAAATCAACCGGTATCTGTATCAGGTTATGCAAATAGTTCATTGCAGTTTTATCACTTATTTGCAGAATTAAATCTACAAGATTTTCATTGGTATAACCTTGGGCATAAAATTCGTCAACCAAATCAGCATGCGCATTTCCACGGTTTTCGGTAATACTTTCAGCGAGTTGCACCAGTGCATTTAATTTGGGGTTAGCACTTTTCCCTTTTCTAAGATCAAGAATTTGCTCATCACTAAACCCATTCATTTTACCAATAACCGTATGTGCGCTCTGGCAATATACACAACCATTTACCTGGCTAACAATCAGGTTAACTGCTTCTTTTTCCCTGTTGCTTAAAGTTGTTTTTGCATTTTGATAGGCCAGGTATCTTGATAAACCATTATCAGAATATGCAATCGCTGCATATAAGTTCGGAACGAAACCCAATGCTTTGTTCAGGTTGTCAAAAATGGCTTGATTGGCCGGTGCTACTTCATCTCTTGTGGGAACTGAAAATTTTTTCATTGCTTATTTTTTTTAAATTTCTTGTCGTTATTGACAGTGCAAAGGTGCTACGGCAACAAGGCTTAAAAAATGGAGAATGAACGCTATAGGATGGATAATTTTTCCTGGTGTTTTTAGTTTGTGTCAGCGTGGTAAATGAGTTTCGGCAGGGTAACACATTAAAAAGTCTGGGATATCTTGTATTCTTAATGAAGACATTTTTTTATTGGCCCTGTTTAAGTAGTTGTAACGGGCTTTGGTTGTGCATAGTGCGGATTGTTGTGCGTTCTGAAAATGGATCGTCAAAAAATGGACAAACATCAATGACCAATAAAAATGAAAAAATTTAGGTAACTTTTGCTTGTTGCCTTTTTCCCCCGATGCCCTGTATTCTTTAGTACAAGAGTGCGACGCAAGAAAAGCTTAATTCATATTCTTTAGCCGGGCCCAAAAAAATGGAAGAAATATTATTAACATTATTTAAGGTAATTGTTTGAACAGCTTGCGATACTTCGCTTACATTTACCGGAAGACAACGCGATAAAAATTATCAATATTTAAATAAACATATCTTCAACAAAATAAATAAATAACAATTATGGCTACAGCAACAAAGGCATATGCAGCGCAGGATAATAAGGCAGCAATGGCTCCATGGAATTTTGAAAGACGTAAACCAAATAATCATGATGTACAGTTCGACATTTTGTTCTGTGGCGTTTGCCACTCAGATCTGCACCAAATAAAAGACGAGTGGTTTCCGGGAGTTTTCCCAATGGTTCCCGGTCACGAAATTGTGGGCCGCGTTACTAAAGTGGGCAGTCATGTAAAAAAATATAAAGAAGGCGACCTGGTTGGGGTTGGTTGCCTGGTAGACTCCTGCCGCGTTTGCGAAAACTGCCAGGATGGTCTTGAACAATATTGCATGAACGGCAGTTCCGCTACCTACAATGGTTTTGAGCAGGATAAGAAAACGCCAACCTATGGCGGTTACTCCAACATGATGGTTTGCCACGAAGATTTTGTGCTGAAAATTTCTGAAAAATTAGACCTTGCATCTGTAGCTCCCTTGCTTTGTGCTGGTATTACTACCTACTCACCGCTACGCCATTGGAAAATTGGAAAAGGACATAAAGTGGCAGTACTCGGGTTGGGTGGTTTGGGACATATGGCGGTAAAATTTGCCGTATCATTTGGCGCAGATGTTACCATGCTAAGCACATCTCCATCCAAACAAGCTGATGCTGAAAGGCTGGGTGCGCACCATTTTGTTTTAACTACCGATAAAGCACAGTTGGATCAGGTAAAAAACCATTTCGATTTTATTATCGATACCGTTTCCGCCCCACACGATTACAATATTTATCTGGGCTTGCTAAAAACAAATGGCATACAAATTTGCGTAGGTGTGCCTCCAAGTCCTATTCAAATGTATGGTTTCAGTTTGCTGGGTAACAGAAGAAGTATTGCAGGTTCCGGAATAGGAGGTTTGCCCGAAACCCAGGAAATGCTTGATTATTGTGCAGAACATAATATTGTTTCAGACATTGAACTCATCAACATTAAAGACATCAATGAAGCTTACGTAAGAATGCTTAAAGGCGATGTACGTTACCGTTTTGTAATTGATATGGCAACGCTCTAACCAAATAGTTTAATTATAAAATCTAAAGCACAATTAAACAGTTATTTGTTTGTTTGTGCTTTTTTTTTTGAGCCCGGCTAAGGCTTTCCATAGCATCGTTCCTTGCGTCGCACTCTTGTACATATTATCGTATTTCAGCTTTTTACCTTATCAGTAAAAGCAAACTTGCGGCATGCAGCAGGTAAATAAATAACTGCTTAGGAAGATATAAAGCCAAAAGCCGCTCCGGTTATTATTTCCAGAGCGGCCTTTACTGCAAACAGTTTAGATATTCTATTCAGCTTTTAAAAACTTTCCGGTTTCATCAAAGATTAATTCTTTGCCTTTTATTTCGGCTTCGTAAGTAACTTTTCCGTTTGAGTCTGTAACGTGGCCTGCCTCCCTTATTGTTGCGCCTTTCTCATGTTCTTTAACATAAGCGATAGCTGCAGCAGGTAACTGGCTCGGTGAAATTGCTTTAACCAATTCTAAAAAATTACCAGCCGGCGTAAACAGTGCAGAATTATCTTCCCCCGATTTGCCGCCCCAATTGGCTTCATAATTTCCTTTTTCCATTTCCCAGCTGACTTTTGACTTAGCAGCTTCCGGAAATTTTTTGTTACATGCTGCTTTTATTGAAGCAGGTACATCGGCTGTTTTTAAATCCTGAGCAAAAGCTCCAGTACTAACTATGCCCGCAAAAGCAAGGGCTGCAAAATACTTTTTCATGGTGTATTTTTTTTAAAATTATTAAAGAACAAATTTATTCTGCCATTCTGTAGACATATTGTAGTAGGTTTCCACTGTTTCGGCTTATTAACGTATAACATAGAAAAAAGGGAATTCGTTTCTTACTTTGGCCACAATAAAGATGTAACCGCACAAGTCCCCCCGTGTCAGGAACCAAAATCCCACCAAAGCGATTCTGGCGTTTACAAAAACAGAATTGCTTCAGAATGCTCCAATAGGTTTACCGTTATCAAAGTTTTACTTATGAAAAAAGTTGTTTTGTTTGGGTTTATGGTATTTATGGTGGTATTAGGTTATACACAAAATAAAGACAAGAATGCAAATGCAAAAATAACTGGAAAAGTTACCGACTCCTTAACCGGCCTTCCATTGGAATATGCAACTGTTACCCTGTATAGGCAGGGAGAAAAAAAGGCCCTTAATGGTTCAACCACAAGGCAGGATGGTAGTTTTACCGTAACAGATGTTGCCGTCGGTAAATTTTATGTAGTAATAGAATATATCGGATATAAACCTTTTACCATTAAGGATGTAGAGATACAGCAAAACCGCTCCGTTTTTGACCTTCAAAATATTTTACTGCTAAAGAAAACCCAATCACTGCAAAATGTTACCGTAACAGCCACCGCTAAACTGATAGATAACCGGATTGATAAACTTGTTTTTAATGCTGAAAAAGATATTTCGTCCCAAACCGGCGTTGCAACAGACCTGTTAAAAAAAGTGCCGCAGGTATCTGTAGATGTTGACGGCAATGTGGAGCTTGCCGGTAGCTCATCAATCCGTTTTTTAATTAACGGAAAACCTTCTACCGCTTTTGGCAGCAGTATCAGCGATGTTTTGCAATCGATACCGGCGAGCCAGATAAAATCCATTGAAGTTATTACCAACCCCGGCGCAAAATACGATGCACAAGGACTGGGAGGTATTATAAACATCATACTAAAAAAGAGCAATGCTGAGGGAATTAACGGCAATATTTCCTTAACCGCAGGAACAAGAAATGAAAATGGTTCTTTTAATTTTAATGCCCGCAAAGCGAATTTTGGTGTGAATGCTTTTTTCAGCGGCAATGCCAGGCTAACAGCTCTAACCCCGTCTTTTTCGGAGAGGCTTTCAATAGATACTTTTTCTAAAACGTCATCCGTTTTGCAACAGGATGCAGTAAACAATTTTAAACGAAATGGTTTTCAGTCAGGTGTTGGTTTCGACTGGACGGTAAAAGAAAAAAACAACTTCTCGGGCTCATTGTCCTTTAACAATTTTAATAACAGCGGATATGGCAATACCAACCAATATCAGTTGGCTTTTGAAACAGTAAACCCATCCAATATTTTTTCTCAGATCAATACTATTAACAGCACGAACAGTACGTTTAGCGAACATAATTTTGACGCAGGTTTAAATTATAAAAGAACCTTTGCAAAAGAAGACCGGGAACTGGAAGTGAACATGAACACAAGTATTAATAACAACCAAAATGAAGCCGGAAGCAGTCAGATGCTGCAACCCCTTGATTCTTTATTTTACAGCGTCTCCAATACCAACCCCGGCAAAGAGTACCAGACAGAAATTGCTGTTGATTATGCGGAACCGCTTAAAAAAGACATTAAGCTTGGTTTTGGAGGTAAAATAAATTTCTACGATGTAAAGAGTAACTCCAATGTGTTAAGCTATCAGCCGTCCGGGCGCAAATATTTATTTGATTCTTCTTTATCAAATTACCTGGATTACAACCAAAAAGTGTATGCTTTGTACGCAGAAATAAGCTTTCCTGTCGCCAAACTTTTTGATGCAAAAATTGGCAGCCGTTACGAACGTACAGAAATAAATTCCTTTTTTTCCAATGCGCCTGAACAGGTAAAAACTCCCGGTTACAACACGCTGGTACCCTCCATTTATTTTTTAAGAAAACTGGACGACAAACAAACGCTAAAGCTCAGTTATACTAAAAGGATCGAAAGGCCCGATTACGGTGAACTAAATCCCTATATAAATACCAGCGACCCCAATAATATTAACGCAGGAAATCCCTATTTACGGCCTGAGGTAGGTAACCGTTACGAGCTAAGCTATAACCGAAACCTTGGTAAAACCGGGACTTTTATGGCAACCCTGTTTTACCGCGAAAATCATGACGATATACAACCATTTATTGTTTATTACCCCTCTTTCGTAATCGGCGATTCCGTTTACACAAACGTATCAGTTACCATTCGCCAGAACATTGGTTTAGAAAAAAATATGGGCACCAATCTTTTTGGAGACCTGCATGTAACTACCAAACTTAATCTTAGGGGCAATGCATTTATGTTTTACAGGCATACCATCAATGCCATCGATAAAGGTTACAATTCCAACAGTTTTAATTACCGTTTAAATCTCAATGCCACCTACCTGTTCAGCAATACACTGGTGGCCGAATTCTTTGGCAATTTTGGTTCTGCCCGAAACGAAGCGCAGGGCAAATACCCGTCGTTCATTTCTTACAACATGGCAGTACGTAAACAGTTTTGGAACAAAAAAGGCAGCCTTGCACTATCCATTATCAATCCCTTTAATAAGTATGTAACGCAGCAAACAATTCTTTTCGGTCCCAATTTTAATGTGACGAGCACACGGAAAGTTCCCTTTAGATCGTTTGGAATAAATTTCACCTGGAAATTTGGTAAACTCGTTTTTAAAAAAGAAGACGACCAAACAGGAAATTCAAATGCTACAGGAGAAAATTAGAGGAGTTAGGATTAGAAGAATTTTTTGTGCCCGGCATTTCTATTTCATAGCATCTTTGTTTGCGGCTTCCCCTCCAAAGTGGTGGTTGCACTCGTGTACTTTTTGAAATTTTAGCAACAGGTTGCGGTCTCTTACAAGTCAACAGCGTACTTGATACAATAGCCCAAAACCTAAGGATAAAAGCTCCCCAATATTCTTCTGTACAAGAGTGCGACGCAAGGAACGATGCCATTTTGTTATAGCCCGGTACAAAAGAATATTTCCAGTTGCACAACTTTTGATTCACAGGTAAAAGCAAAGATCAAATTCTAATAATTGGGGAAGTTAATAATGCTATATTTAAACTTCTTAAATGAAAAGCAATTCTTACATGTCCGAATTGAGCTGGTTCAATTATACCATACGAACTTTAGCTAACTATATGTTTTTCATTTTTATTTTTACCTTCGTTCCCATTTTATTAAAAGCTCAATTATGCTCAGGTAACCTTGGCGATCCCATTATAAATATCGATTTTGGCGATGGCTATAATCCAGGGCTTCCTTCTACAAGGTCTGACTATAAATTTGTAAATGGCTGTCCGGCAAATGGCGAGTACACCATCTCTGGTTTTTTATTTGGATGCAGTAGCAATACCTGGTTTGCATTAACCGGCGACCACAGCCATACAACGTTAAACGGCAACTACATGCTTGTTAACGGGGCAGGTTTGCAAGGCACTGTAATAGTTGACACTGCAAGGGGACTTTGTGGTAATACCACTTATCAATTCGCTGGCTGGGTTACCAATGTAATGGGTTATAAAACCTGTAATAATAACCCCGCACTTACCAATCTTACTTTTAGCGTAGAAACAGTTAATGGAGTTGTTTTAGCCACTTATACCACCGGAAATATATCTTTATCTGATACAAGGATATGGAATGAATATGGTGTTTTTTTTACAACTTCAGCCGATGTAAACACTGTGGTACTGCGCATAAAGAGTAACACGAAAACAGATTGCGGAAGTGCATTTTCTATTGATGACATTACACTGAAAGCCTGCGGCCCGTCTATAAATGCGAAGCTCGATAATTTTGAAAATGGTGTGGCAGATGTTTGCGCCGGCTATACGAATCCCTTTGTTATTACTGCTACCTATTCACCTGGTTTTATTGACCCGGTAACACAGTGGCAAAACAGTTTTGACACTGGAAAAACATGGAAAGATTTAGCCGGCGAAACTGCCACAACCTATGCCATTCCCCGCCGCAATAATAGTGTTGTTTTATACCGGATGGTGGCAGGCGAGCGGGCTAATTTTAATGCTGCTCATTGCCGGGTTGCTTCCAATATTATATGGACCAATGTGCACCCGGCACCTCCACATCAACCCACTGCTGATTTAATTGGCTGTTTAAATAAAGACTTTACATTTCCGGCTAATAATGCATATATACTCAATTATAACTGGCAGGGGCCCAATGGTTTTAGTTCTATCGTTCCAACGCCGCTGTTACCTAAGCTTCAAAGTTCGGATACGGGCATTTATAGTGTATTGATGACGTTTGAATATGGGTGCCAGATAAAGGATAGTTTTAATTTACAGGCTTTCCCTTCTACAACTATTACCGCAAACAAAGAATACACCGTTTGCGATGTAAGCTCTGTACAGCTATCTGCCTTTGGCGATGGCAGTTTTCAATGGACACCAGCAACTACGCTTTCCAATGATACCATTGCCAATCCAATAGCAAACCCAACTGCTTACACGCAATATAAAGTGGTGCTAACCAATATTTTTGGATGCAAAGATTCTGCTTTTGTAAATGTGCATGTTAACGAAAGTATCCGTATAAATACCGGCGGCGATAAACAGCTTCTGTTGGGCGATACGGCAACCATCCATGCGGAAGTAACGGGCACCGGGGCGGAGTATTACTGGTCGCCTCCGCTATACATTAACGACATATATTCGCTCAAGCCAAAAGTTTATCCAACCGGTTATTTCGAGTATACGCTGCATGCAAATTCTACAGTTGGCTGCGGAAACAAAACTGCGGTAGTAAAAATTAAAGTATTGAATGATTTTTATATTCCCAATGCATTCACACCAAATGCGGATGGTAAGAATGATTTTTTTCGGGTACCGGCTTTAGACAATTATATAGCAGATAAATTTTTAATTTATAACCGTTGGGGTACTGTCATATTTCAAACTACAGACTTAAAAAGAGGATGGGATGGTAATGTAAATGGTTACCCGCAGCCCACCGGAACCTACATTTATTATTTGTTTCTGCACTCAAATTCAGGAAAAATTATCTCCCGCAAAGGCACGATTCTGTTGATGCGATAACTTTTTCGCAGCATAGATAAAACTAGTTGCATTAAAAGGAGGAATAACTAAGAAGTATAAAAATTTTTATACCAGCAAATAATTTCATGGCGGCATTGGTTGCGTCGCAATCCGTTCATCTGTATATCTTTGTGGTACTGTGGCATCACAAAATATTTACAGCTTTGAGGCCTGGCAGTACTAAAATAATTTTGCCCGGTTTTGCATTGAATAATAGGGTACAGGTATGCGACCACCGCCTTTGGCTGGGCAAGCCGCGTCGGATGCCCGATAGCAGCAATGCAGCCGAAGTAAAAAATAATTAAACTAAATAATGCATTTGCCTGGTTTGTTTTTATTCAATAAATAATGGTTATGAGAATAATTTTTATCTTGCTTGCCATCAGCTGTTTTTCAGCAAAGCCCTTTGCACAAAGCGGATTACCGTCAATCGACAGGGTAAAATTTTTTAAGAACGACTCAACTATCATTGCTACACTGTCAATGGACATAAGCAAACTTTTAAATACAAAATCGAAACCGGTTTACTATCCGGCAACTTTTTCCTGTAAAATTTACGATACTGACGTTACAGAAAAAATAAGGGTTATTGCGCGTGGGGTAATGCGCCGGCAGATCTGTTATATGCCCCCGCTAAAGTTGGATTTTCATACTGATTCTTTATCGCCACTTTACAAACTTAATTCTTTGAAACTGGTTTCATCCTGCAATCCTAATAGTGCCTACGATCAGTTATTACTTAAAGAATATCTTATTTATAAAATATACAATCTAATAACCGATAAAAGTTTAAATGTACGGCTTCTCAACCTTAGTTATGAAGATAGCCGGGGTAAGAAAAAAACAGATTTACAGCATGCGTTTCTTATTGAAGACGTAAAAGAATTGGCAAAACGAAACGATTGCCGGTCCCTTAAAGATTTAAAACTAAACGGACAAAACACAGACCGCAAACAGTTTACCATTTTTTCAGTCTTCGAGTATATGATTGGTAATACAGACTGGGGCGTTTCGGTTAATCACAATACCACACTAATTGCGTTAAAAAAAGACTCTTCCGCAAGACCATTTGTGGTACCTTTTGATTTTGACTATTCGGGCCTGGTAGATGCCGAATATGCTGTACCAAATGAAGGGCTTGAAATTGAAAATGTGCGCCAGCGTGTGTATCGTGGATATCCAAGAACTATAGAGGAACTGCAGGAGGTTTTTGCAATTTATAATCAGCAGAAAGAAAATATTTATTCTCTTGTCAATAATTTTCAATTGCTTACAGTAAAAAACAGGAAAGCTATTACTGACTACCTGGATGGTTTTTACAAAACGATCAACGATTCCCGCCAGATAAAATCTGTATTTATAGATAACGCAAGAAAAGAATAGCCCGAGAATATTTGCTCGCTTTATCAATCTTCTCTGAGGCCTTTAATCACCACATTCCCTGTTCCATTTTTATCACATGGGTATCCAAATTCTTTTTGTAAAATAGCGGGTGTATTAATTGTTTTGTAAAAGTCGTCGAGATATTTTATCGCAGACTTTACATATTTTGGATCCAGCAATGTACAACTCGTATAAACACCGTAAATATCATTTTTAATGCGGTTGAACAAGTCTACCGAAGCATCAAACTGTTTCATATCCTGTATACAGTAGCCGCGGTAACGCCGTTGCGTAACGGATGCCATTTCCAGCTCTTCTGCGGGTTTTGCATAAGGCGCATTTACAAGCCCTGAATGATCAAAATCATATGGAACCGCAGTTGGTACAGTAGTGGAATCTGCGGCAATTAATTTAATATTCTGCAGGTATTGTACAGACCAGTCTGTGTTGCCGATAAGGTATTCGAATACGGTCATCTTTAAAAAAGCATCGGGCTCTGTTTGCTGTGGCTTTAGTTTTAGGGTAAGTGCAATGGCTCCGTTTCTTTTAGCCATTTGATCTTCTTCTTCGAGCAGTATTCCAAAAAAAGAGGGTATGTCTTTTTTGTTTTTTGAGTCTTCAATTTTTAACCTCACGAGCCTTGCCTGAAAACTTTTTGGCGTTACAAGGTTATATAATTTGTATATCAGCCATTCGCGTACCACATAGTTATCATCCTGGCAGGGCATTACCAATTTTAATTTTTTCTGTTCATTAAAAATAGATGATGCCAATGTATCGCTTTTAGAAAAATGTAGCTGCAATGGGGGATAAATACAATTTTCTTTTAGTTTACGAAAATGCCCCCTGGTTTTTGCTTCTGCCGTTATGGTAATTTTAGTGCCGTCTTCATTCTTATATAATACCGACAAAGGGTGGTATTGCGGAGTTTCGGACCGGTCGGCCAGCAGATCCCGGATGTTGCCCTGCAGGGTAATATTTAGAACGGTATCTGTTGCGAACAAAGCCTTGGGTATTTGGCTATCTGCGGCTAATGGTAAAAGCAAAAAAAACAAAGCTGCATTAAAAATTGAAGCTGCTATTTTTTTCATAGTTGCAATTTAATCATGTTAAACAAATGTTCCGCAAAAAGTAAGGGGTGTGTTGTTCCTGCTCATCTAAGTTATACCTGTACAAGTGTGCGACGCAACCGGGCTGCCATGAAATAGTATAGTTGGGCCCATAAATCCACACCAATATCGGATAAGGTATACGAATGACATGAAAACAGTCGGCACTTTTAAATAAGTCCTGTTTATTTTGATGAATGTAAATTAAGACCAATTGTGTAAACCTTGTATTTTAGCTAAATGAAAACCTCTTCTCTAAACGAAATAAAGCAGGAATTACTTAATACGCCGGCCGCACAACTTATAGATTTATGCCTGCATCTTGCGCGGCATAAAAAGGAAAATAAAGAATTACTGGGCTACCTGCTTTTAGAAAGTTACGATGTGGATGGTTATATTAAGAAAGTAAAAGTGGAAATTGATGAACAGTTTGCCGCCCTGGATAAGCTAAATTTATACTTTACTAAAAAAGGCCTTCGAAAAATATTAAGGATAATTACAAAATTTATCCGCTACACAGGATCGAAACAGTGTGAGGCTGAACTGCTAATTTATTTTTGCTCTGTGCTAAAAGAATCGGGCATAGCCTTGCACAGGAGCGCTGCGCTTACAAATTTATACAGCCAGCAAATAAAGAAAATTAAAAAAGTAATTGCCACCATGCACGAAGACCTTCAGTATGATTATTTACAGGCAATTGCAAAACTGGTTTAACAGCCGTATCGATAATTTTTAACTTTTTTTTGAACCAGTCTTTACAAGCTCTGTTCAGCTTCGTTGCGTCGCACTCTTGTACTATATTGCATAATTCAGCTTATGCGTTCAGTTATCCTTAATCGTTCGATTTCTCAGGTAATTGACCTATTTGCCGGTTTTATTTAATCAAATATTCGATGTTGTAAAGCCCTCTTCAATTTTAAGATTGACAAATACCAAATAAAATGTTGATAAAACGGTTAAAACGAATGCAACAAACAATGCAACTAAAAGAAGGATTTAATATTTTTATAAATATTTTAGGTAGTTGTTATAAAACCTAAATAATAATTTTAGAAAATTAAATACCCTCTTTAGTATACCAAATAAATATTTTATTTAAAATGGCTACTTTTTTTGGGTTAGTTGAAATTGTCTTATAAGGAGCCGGTTTTTTTAAAATTCTTAAACCCGCAATATGGAAACGAGTGCCATACCTACAAATGAAACGGAGCGGATATCCGCACTTCGTGTTTTTAAAATACTTGATACAGCCACCGAGCAGGACTTTGACGATATTGTTGAGCTTGCCTCACAGCTTTGCGACACTCCTTTTTCATTAATTACTTTAATAGACGAAGAAAGGCAATGGTTTAAAGCCAGGCACGGAATTGATTTAATTCAAACACACCGTGATATATCGTTTTGTGCCCATACTATTCATGAAACCGACCTGATGATTGTAAAAGACACAGTAGACGATATTCGGTTTTCTGATAATCCGTTTGTAGCGGGTGAACCAAAAATCAGGTTTTATGCCGGCATGCCTTTAATAACAGAGGAGGGCTATGCAGTCGGCACGCTGTGTGTACTTGACCAGAAGCCAAGAAGCCTCACTTCAAATCAGCAAACAAGCTTACGTGTTCTGGCTAAACAGGTATTGAATCTTTTAAAGCTCCGGTTGAAGATTTCTGAAGATGCCTCCAAACTGTCCGCATATTTTAACAGTACAAAAGATATAATTTGTCTTATAGGATCTAACTACAATATAGTTGCATTCAACAAAGTTGCTCAGGATGCTGTAAAACGTATTTTTGGAAGACAGATAAGTATTGGAGATAATATCCTCGATTATATTCAGGATTCTTTTATTGAAAAATTTAAAACACATTTTTCGAAAGCTTATTCAGGAAGGAAATTACAATTTGCTGTATTTGTTCCCTTCCCCGTTGAGATGTCCTGGCTTTCTACAACATATTTACCGGTGTTCAATCATGCCGGAGAAATAATAGCCATAGCTTTTACAGTAACCGATTTCACTTCTCAAAAAAAAGCAGAGCATAAACTAAAAATAAACATTGCTAAAAAGCAGTTTATTGCAAAATTAGGTAACGCAGTTGGCAGGGCAGAAAAAGTAGACCAGATTTATCAGATTGCGCTGGATGCCCTGCGAAAAAAAATTAATGCAGACAAGGCATCTGTGCTGCTTTTGGATAACAACGGTGTTATGCGATTCGCTGCGGCAGTTGGGCTTTCTGACGATTACATGATTGCGGTTAAGGGGCATTCTCCCTGGCAGGAAGATGAGAAAAACATATCAGCCATTTTTGTACCTGATGTTTTAAAGAGCAGACTTCTTAAAAATTTATTACCCGCAATACAAAAAGAATCAATTAAAGCCATTGGATTTATTCCGTTGATTTATCAGAATCGTCTCAACGGGAAATTGATGGTTTATTATAATGATGTGCATGAGTTTAACCGGGAAGAAATACAGTTTGCAGAGAGCATTGCAAGGCATGTTGCATATGCCATAGGTCAAAAAAAATCAGAAAACGAACTTATAGAAAGTGAAGAGAAATACAGAAGTGTTGTAAACAGCATTAGAGAAATTATTTTTAAAACCGATGTCCATGGCCGTTTTATTTTTCTTAACCCTGCCTGGACAGAAACAACCGGGTTTAGTATTGAAGAAAGTATTGGCAGGAGTTTAATAGATTTTGTTCATCCAGATGATCATGAGGTTACCAACAGTAATTACGAGGCGCTGCTTAATTTTCAAAAAGATTACTACAGGCATGAGCTAAGGCTGATAACAAAAAACGGCCAAACCCGTTGGTTTGAGATAAGCAAACGCCTCATCCTCGGCAGCCAGAATAATGTAGTAGGAACCACAGGAACGTTTAACGACATTACCCAACATAAATCAGCAGAAATAAAACTTGCCGAAAATCAAAGGTTTCTGCAAACACTTATTAATAACCTGCCGGGCTATGTTTACAGGGTAAAAAATAACCCTGCTTACACCCCTGAATATTTAAGCGAGGGGGTTGTAAAAATTACTGGTCATACCCCAGAAGAGTACCTTGTTGAACGTACGATAAGTGGCGATCATTCAACTTTACCAGAAGACAAAGAAAGAATTTGGAATAAAGTACAGGAAGCAATTGCCAAAAAACTGCCCTACGAATTCACCTACCGTATCGCCCATGTATCTGGTAAAATAAAATGGGTTTGGGAACGGGGGCAGGGGATATGGAACAACGACGGAGAGCTAATTGCTATAGAAGGTTTTATAACCGATATTAACGATAAGAAAATGGCTGAAGATGCCCTGCAAAAATCGAAAGATAACCTGCGCACGGTGTTCGAAAATGCTGAAGTTGGATATATTCTCCTCAACTATCAACTCCTTATAATTTCCTTTAATAAACCTGCAGATGCATTTACATTTAAAGAACATTATAAACAATTAAAAATAGGTTCAAATCTGGCAAATTATTTTTCCGATGAAGCACTTAAAACCTTATCACCAGTTTGGGCATCTGTTTTAGCCGGACAGGCTATTGAATACGACCGTAAAATGCCCTCACAGAATGAAGACGGAAGCTGGTACCGTATTAAATATTCGCCAATCTCAAACAAAGAAAATGTAACCAACGGTATGGTAATGTCAATGGAAGATATTACAGAACGTAAGAAAGCTGACATCGAGTTAAAAAAATCCTTCGATCTTGTAACTGCACAAAATAAGCGGCTGGTAAATTTCTCCTACATTGTTTCGCACAACCTAAGGTCGCATGCAACCAATATTAAAGCTATTCTAGGCATTATGGAAGAAACTGTTTCAGAAAAAGACAGGCAGGAAATGATGGACCACCTTAAAACTGTTTCTAATTCCCTCGACGAAACCCTCTATAATTTAAATGAGGTCGTCTCGATTCAAAATACAGTAAATCTCATCTCAGAACCACTTAACCTTAATAAATACATCAATAAAGCAATCAACGTTTTAAGCGAGCAAATTTTCCTTAGAAGTGTAATGATAAAAAATGAAATACCAAAAGATGTAATGGTTAATTATAACCCTGCATACCTAGAAAGTATCATCCTTAATTTCCTCTCCAATGCCGTTAAATACAGCCATCCTGAAAAGCAACCCATTATAATACTCAGCATTTTTTATCATAACAATAAGCCAGTATTTAGCATTCAGGATAATGGCATTGGCATAGACCTTAAAAAAAATGGCGACAAACTTTTCGGCATGTATAAAACTTTTAACGGTAACCCCGATGCAAGGGGCATAGGCCTGTTTATAAGCAAAAGCCAGATAGATTTTATGGGTGGCAAAGTAGAAGTAGAAAGTGAGTTAAACGAAGGAACTACATTTAAAATTTATTTTTAGAAATTCATCAATACAGTTTTGAACCCGGCATTTATTCTTCAATTGGGCTTCCGTTGCGTCGCACTCTTGTACGCAGGAATATTTATGAGCTTTTAGCTGTGCGCGTAGAGCTCCGGTGTTTTGCCCGAAGCTCACAGCTCCTGGCACGTAGCTACTTAAATCTGCTAACGTATAGAAGAAGTCTACCTTAGACGGAAATAAAGTTCAAAAGCAGTAACGCAGCCCTGCAAAAAAACTATGGGTACTCTGTTGTATAATCCACCATAAACCTATTAAGTTCTGGCAGGTATTCTTTTTTTCGCTGCAACTCATACCCGTAAATTACCTGCCCAAGGTTTTTCATAAAAGGGTAGCCAACCGAATCGTAATCGTATTTATCATCGTTAAAAATACCGTCACTGTTACAGAAGATAGTAGCGCTCAGCATAAATTCTGTTTTGTTTTCAAAGTCGGCTACATAGGCAATATCCGTAAGAAAGCCGTAAGCATCGCCCACTTTGTTAAAGATGCGGATATGAGGTTTGGGGTTAACTTTTTCGCTTCCGTATAAAAGGAATTTTACGTAAGTATCGTAGTATTCAGCGGTATCATAATTGGGAAAACTGCTCTCGTAGGGGTAAGCGCTCATGTAACGGTATACAAATTTATAATCATCCGGTGTAAGATTAAAACGCTGTTTTTCATCAACACCTTCGGGAAATAGTACCGAAAGTAAAATTTGATGAAGGTCCTCCAGGTAAATGCGGTTTTTAATTGAAAAATTAAATGGCTCCATTACCGTTTCAATATTATTAATATACCCTTTGCCAAGCAAATTGTTGCGCTCACTGTATTTTGCCGTGCTGTACTTCGGCGGCTGGTGATACAGCAGGTTACCACTGGTATCTAAAAAATCAATCGCATTTGTTTGCCTGTTTTGTTCATCTGTTAGTGCAATTTGCAACCGGTGCCTTATTTCTGTTTCGGGGTAGCCTTTTGCTGCCAATTGCTCTTTTATATATTGCGGGCCTAGAAATTCATACAACCTGTTGAATGCAGTATTATCGCTTACAAGAAAAATCTGTTTAATATAATTTGAAACAGACGCTGCGCTGTTCAAGGCCAGTGGCTGCGTTATTTGATGCGTTTGCCCGGTGTTGCTGCTGTCAGTAACCATAGGCGTAAACTTATCAATACCTGGCAGGTTCATGTTATTCAGTTTCTCGAGAGCAAGTAATGCAATCGGCATTTTTACGGTGCTGGCAGGGTAGAAGTATAGATTCTTATTCAGGTTAAAACTATAATCCGTGAATGAGGGATTGTTATTCCTGTCGCGGTTAATCTGCGTATAAATAACCTGTACCCTTAGCGAATCTCTATTGTTTATAATATTGCCAAATAATTTTGGGTTTGTCTGCAGAAGGCTGTCTAAAATATTTCCATATTTCTTTTCTGTCATTTTATTATTTGCATCTTTAGTAATTTTTTTTTGAGCCGGCTTACAGGAAACTATCATCATAAAGCACAGGATAAAACTGTATTTAAGTATTCGCATACCCAAATATAAAATTGTTCTACTGGTAATTAAAAATCAAATTTTAGATTTTTTCAATCCGGTGAGTAATTAGCAGACCTGTAGTTTTAATACATTATTTTATTAGCCCATCCTCAAATCATCGAATGCACTTCGTTGCAGCTTGGCCCGCACAAAGCGCAAATGCGTTAAGTTAATTTTTTAATTAAATAGCTATAACATATATGTGGCAATAGTTTTACGGGTTATTGGTGTTGGTATTTTTAGCTGGCGGCGTAAGCTGTTTTTAGAAAATTATACCATAAACCGCCTTTGCCCCGGCGGGGTAATTTTGCGTTTTTTACATTACTCAAATTATTCGACTGCGCCGCTGGGGTTAATACAGTTGAAGACACGTTCAATATTAGTTTGATGTAGTAAGGCAATGGTCGCACATTTGTACTTAATGCATATAA
>JBBRDW010000093.1:0-18181 GCA_038203525.1 Chitinophagales bacterium
TTTTTCTGCTGTGCTTGGATTTGATTTAAAAAAAGGATGAATATTAAAATGAGTTTTGGTCGCATGAATTATTTTGTCGGATAAACGTTTATAAAGTCAAAATGTTACAAGTTGAACGGTCTCACAATATGGCAGGCAACGTTTGTATTGTCGAAAATACAATAAAAAAATTTCGCAAATACAACTATCTATGCTGCATTGGCGAATGTTATGAAGGCGTACTGCGCGTAACGGAATAATAAAAAATATTTGGGTCCTGGAGCCAAGGGCAGTGAGTTCGTTATCAATCCGCTTCCATCTACGCAACGATAAAAGCTTAATAAAAATTCCGTCAGTACAAGAGTGCGACGCAACCAAAGCTTCATAGTAATTCTTCAGCCCGGTACAAAAAATAAAACCCGTTCCTTTCGAAACGGGCTTATCTATAATCACTCAAAACTTAAAACTAATAACGATACATATCACTCTTAAACGGTCCGTTTTTAGGTATGCCGAGATAGCTGGATTGCTCATCGCTAAGCTCGTCTAATTGTGCGCCAACTTTTGCAAGGTGTAAACGTGCAACCTTTTCATCAAGGTGTTTTGGTAACACATAAACCTTGTTTTCGTAATTGCTGTGGTTGAGCCACAACTCAATCTGCGCAAGGGTTTGGTTGGTGAATGAATTACTCATTACAAAACTTGGATGGCCTGTAGCACAACCTAAGTTTACCAAACGACCTTCAGCAAGAACGATCACATCTTTACCTTCAATGTTATATAAATCAACCTGAGGTTTAATGGTGTCTTTGGTATCGCCATAATTATCATTTAACCAGGCAATATCAATCTCAATATCGAAGTGGCCAATGTTGCAAACGATTGCTTTATCTTTCATTGCACGGAAATGTTTTTCTGTAATTAAATCGCGGCAACCGGAAGCGGTAACAATAATATCAGCTTCTTTAACTGCATCAATCATACGCTTTACTTCAAAGCCATCCATGGCAGCCTGCAATGCGCAGATAGGATCGATTTCTGTAACAATAACCCTTGCACCTGCACCGCGTAAGCTTAATGCAGAACCTTTACCCACATCGCCATAACCACCAACTACGGCAACTTTACCAGCCATCATTACATCAGTGGCACGACGTATGGCATCAACCAAACTTTCCTGGCAACCATACTTGTTATCGAACTTAGATTTTGTAACACTGTCGTTCACGTTGATTGCAGGAATAGGCACTGTTCCTTTTTCCATGCGCTCATATAAACGGTGTACACCGGTGGTAGTTTCTTCGCTTAAACCTTTTATGTGATGGATCAATTCCGGATATTTATCAAACACCATATTGGTAAGATCGCCGCCGTCATCAAGTATCATATTCAATGGACGCTCGGTACTGCCAAAGAACAATGTTTGTTCAATGCACCAATCGCTTTCTTCCGTTGTTTGTCCTTTCCATGCAAATACCCCAATACCTTCTGCGGCAATGGCAGCAGCAGCATGATCCTGTGTAGAAAAAATGTTACATGAACTCCACTTTACTTCTGCGCCTAAAGCGATCAATGTCTCAATCAATACAGCAGTTTGAATGGTCATGTGCAGGCAACCTGCAATGCGAGCACCTTTCAATGGTTGTGTTGCGCCATACTCGGCACGTAAACTCATTAAGCCCGGCATTTCTGCCTCGGCGAGACGGATTTCTTTGCGGCCCCATGCGGCGAGGCTCATATCTTTTACCTTGTAAGGTAAACTAACATCAATGTGTTTAGCAATTGTTGACATACTATTTATTTTAGACTGCAAATATAAATTGGCAGGATAAACCAATACATATTTAATTAATTTTGGGAAAGAATTAGTTTTAACCGAACGATTACAGAATAATCACAATCTTATCTATGGCAAAAGCAATCAAAAAAGAGGAATCCACTATTGCACCTTTAATGCTCGATGAAAAAGATATGAGCATACTTCGCCTGCTGCAACAGAATGCAAGAATAACGGTGAAAGAAATTTCTGACAAAATACACCTGAGTACTACGCCCGTTCATGAACGCATTAAACGCATGGAAGAAAGCGGCGTAATTAAACAATACGCAGCGCTGGTAGATCCTTCCAAAGTAAAAAAAGGTTTGATGGTAATCTGTTACGTTTCGCTTAAGACACACAGCAAAGATGCGGGCACAAAATTTATTAAAACCATTCACGAACTCAACGAAGTGGTAGAGTGTTACAACATTTCAGGAGAGTTCGATTTTATGCTGAAAGTGGTTGCCGAAAACATGGATGACTATTACAATTTTCACGTAAACAAATTAAGCCAGGCAGAGAATATTGGCCAGGTACAAAGTGTGTTTGTAATGGGCGTTATAAAGCAAACGCATGTGTTGGTGAATTGAGTTTGTAGTTTATAGTTTGTAGTTGAATACAAAATACAATAATTGGCCGGGCAGAGGTTCTTTGTTGATCGTTCCTTGCGTCGCACTCTTGTACAGAATAGCATTGTGAGGCTTTTACCGAAGCGGGGATTGAAGCGAATAAGAGCTGGAGTCTAAACAATAATTGTCACCAGCGGGACGCTGGCGACTGCGGCGATACCAGAAGGCAGGTCATAATACAAATGGATTAATTACGGTAAGACCTGACACTTTTTGAAAGTCAGCAATGTTTCTTGTAATTAAAACCATTTGATAAACTAAAGCAGTTGCAGCAATAATTGCATCAGGAGTTTTTAATTTGTTTGCTATCCTTATGTCAATTGTTTTGTCTATAATTTCTTCATTCAATTCAAGCAAAAGCGCATCATTGCAGAATCTTTGAAGCAATTGGTATTAAGCTTCAGTTGTCCTAAAACTAAGTACTTCAATTTTCGAGATAACCGAAATATTGGGTATTTCATCTACGATGCCGCTAATAAAGTTTAATCCTGTTTCCGGATATTTTGCACCCAAAAAATCAATTACTGTATTGCTGTCTAAAAGAAATATTAATCCCATTCCTTACGGCTTTGATTCAGGTGTTCCTGTAATTTTTCAACCGTATCAGCAGACAATTTACCAGCATATTTTTCTGATAATTTTTCACAATTATCTGCGGTTCGTTTTAACAGTTTAATTAAATGCAGTTCTTCAAGTTCCTGTAAAAGCTTCAATGCTTTATTGTTTGTGATTTGTACAACTATCGTCTCCATAAATGCAATTTACACTTTCTTTTAAAAATTATTATATGGCTTTAAACCCACCCTGTGTCCTGCCGTTCATTCTTACAAATGATTCGGCTGCTTTTACGCCGGATTCTCTTCCCCGAAATTCTTCCATAGAAGCGTGGCCGCATGTGTATATGCTTGGCGGGTACTGGCTTATGTGACAATAAACTGCTTTCCTTTTTTGCTCCTGGGTGTCAGTAATATCAATATAATCTGTTGGGTGAAAAGTCATGGTTTGTTCGCCTGCACAAACTTCAAAAAAATACAGTGCAAACTGTTGTTGTGAGCGCATCCATGTTTGTATAGTTAATAGACTTGCTACCTGATGGTCTTTGTGTGAATCGATTGGCCAGTGTGTGAATACAATATCAGGATTTTCACTTTTTACAAGTTGCTGCAGAACAGCAAGCCACTCATTGTTCAGGATAGTATCTCCGTCAACTTGCCCTGCAAAAATTGGTTTACAATTTAAAATTTTACAGGCATTAATAGCTTCCTGTTTGCGGATGGCTGCGGCTTCGTTATGGCTTTTACCTTCTATACCTGCTTCCCCGGTTGTTAAGTAAATAATGGTTACCTGATGCCCGGCATTTACAAATTTTGCGAGTGTGCCACCACAGCCACTTTCAGGATCATCGGGGTGGCCACCAACACAAACTATCTTTTTCTTTTCTTCATTTCTTTTTGGCTGTGCCTGCAGCAAAGACGACAGTTGCAAAAGACCTAGAGCCATAGTTGTATTTTTTACAAACTGGCGGCGGGTATTACTGGATGGCATGATGATTTTTTTTGATTACAGCAATATAAAACATTTATTGCGCATAGGCTTTAACCTGAATAAAATGTGGGTGCGTTTGATGCTGAATGATAATCTGAAAGTACAAGAGTGCGACGCAACAAAAGCTCAATAGATGTACAAATGCCGGGCTCAAAAAAATGAATTGCCATAATAAAATCAAAGGCTTTAGGTATTAGATTATTTGTTTACCGGTACGTTTGCACTGATAAATTTTGCTGCTGCTTTTTACTAAATAATTTTTGTGTGGCCCAATGGCTAAGCCAGGCACTGCCTGCCCCTACTACAGCACCGGCAATAACATCGGTAGGGTAATGTTCCCCTAAATACATTCTTGAATAACCGACGCCGGCTGCCCATGCATAGGCTGGCACTACAACATACCATTTCTTAAACTCAAGGGTTATTGTTGTTGCCGTTGCAAAGGCTGTTGAAGTATGCCCCGACGGAAAAGAGGGATCGTTTTCTATGCGGTAAGGGAAAATAATACCGGGATATTTATCGTAGGGTCGCTGCCTGTCAATAGTATATTTAAGGCCGAGTGTGACTACGCTGTTTATGGCCAATGCGCCAACTGCTTGCCAGCCTTTGTATTGAAGTTGTTTGTCATGTTGTATAAATCCTGCAGCAAGTAAACTTACCGGCGTGGCAAGACTTACAGGATAAACTGAAGCAGATAAACCCTGCACAAACCCTGAACCTGGATTTTGCGGATTGATCTTCTTTAACAAATCAATATCCCAGTTTTGCGCTTTTATAGTTTCGCAAAAAGAAAAGCAAAAACAAAAGGAAAGCAGGGTTAATAATTTCTTTCGGCTTAATATGTTCATGTTATAAGTTCAGCAGACTTTCTTCAATTGTTTTTATTCTTGCTTCTGCATCGGCCTGTTTCTTTTTCTCCAACTCAACTACATCGGGCTTTGCATTTTGCACAAAGCGCTCGTTACTGAGTTTTTTACTAACGGAAATAAGAAACCCTTTCTGATGTTCCAGGTCTTTTAATAATTCTTCTTTCAAAATTGCTGGGTCAAGCTGGACATCCGTTTCAATAAAAAATTTATCTTTTTCTACGGCTACAATAATCGAATTGGGAATACTCTCACTTGTATAGGTTATGGACGCTGCATTTACCTGCCTGGTGAGGATATTTTCAATAGACTTATAAGTTTCTGGTGTTGATGCTTGCAGATGCAGCTTGATGGAATCTTTTGGTTTTACCTGATTCTTATTTCTTGCATCGCGTATTGCTGAAATAACCAGTTTTAACAATTCAGCATCTTTTAGAATTACAGTGTCAACAGCTTTAAAAGTATCGAACTGTTTTATACAGAGATCGTCATTTTGCTCTCTAGTCAAATGATAAATTTCTTCCGTAATAAAAGGCATAAAAGGATGCAGTAATTGCATCAATTGTTCAAAGAAAGAAACTGAATTATTATAAACCACCGCGTCAATTGGCTGGTCAAAACCAGGCTTCACCCATTCTAAATACCAGCTGCAAAAATCATCCCAAATCAATGAATAAATTGTTTTCAAAGCTTCGCTTAAACGAAACTGTTTCATTAATCCATCAACTTCATGTCTTACTTCATTCAGCCTGTTCTCAAACCAATTAACAGCAAAACTACTTTCTGATTTACTGTCCTCCTGTATCTCTGACTTTCTTCCTTCCCACATCTTCAGTAGCTTCAAAGCATTCCACAATTTATTATTGAAATTGCGGCCCTGTTCCAATGCTGCTTCATCGAACAACAAATCATTACCTGCAGGTGAAGCAATCATAATACCAAACCTCACTGCATCTGCGCCATATTTATCTATCAATTCCAGAAGATCCGGACTGTTGCCAAGGCTCTTACTCATTTTACGCCCCTGCTTATCCCGCACCATTCCGGTAAAATATACATCGCTAAATGGTTTTTTATTTTTGTAATGCATGCCTGCCATGATCATCCTTGCTACCCAGAAGAAAATGATATCCTGCCCTGTAACCAATACCGAGGTTGGGTAATAATAATTTATTTCTTCATTTTCAGGCTCCGTAATCCCTTTAAATACTTCCATTGGCCACAGCCAGCTGGAGAACCAGGTATCGAGCACATCTTCATCTCTTTTCAGTTGAAGGTTGGTGGTTGATGGTTGATTGTTATGCAGCTCTTCTATATTCTCCGCTACATAGCAATTACCCTGCTCATCGTACCATGCAGGTATCTGTTGGCCCCACCATAACTGGCGGCTAATACACCAATCCTTTACGTTTTCTAACCAGTATTTATAAGTTGCAAAGAATTTATCGCCGGGATGAATATTAATATCACCATCCAAAACTGCTTTGAGGGCAGGGCTCGCCATTTCTTTCATTTTTACAAACCACTGCGTAGAAATGCGTGGCTCTACAACCGCACCACTGCGCTGACTGTAGCCCAAACGTGTTTGATATGCTTCTTCCTTTAGCAAAAAACCTTTTTCCGTTAATTCTGCAATAATTTTGCTTCTTGCAGTAAACCGGTCTTCGCCCACATAAATTTGAGCAGCTTCACTTAATGTGCCATCTGCATTAAGCGTATCAACAACTTCAAGATTGTGTTTAAGGCCAAGGTTGTAGTCGTTTATATCGTGGGCGGGTGTAACCTTTAACGCACCTGTTCCAAATGCTGCATCTACGTATTCATCAAAAACAATAGGGATACGTCGGTTAATTAACGGAACAAAAGCATAAGCTCCTTTTAAATGCGCATAACGCTCATCATTAGGGTTTACACAAATTGCAGTATCACCCATGATTGTCTCGGGGCGCTGTGTTGCAATAATTATATATTCTTTTTCAGAACCTTTGGCTGTATAACTATCTGAATCCAATTCATATCGCAAATAATAAAGCGTTCCCTGCAAATCCTTGTATTCAACTTCTTCATCGCTCAATGCCGTTTTTGCAGCAGGATCCCAGTTGATCATCCTGGCTCCGCGGTAAACAAGACCTTTGTTATACAGATCAACAAATACCTTTATTACCGCTTTGTAATAATGATCATCCATGGTAAAACTTACCCTGTTCCAGTCAACACTGCAACCTAGCCTTTCAATCTGACTGTAAATAATATTGCCGTATTTTTCCTTCCATTCAAAAGCGTATTTCAAAAACTCCTCCCGGGTTAAACTGTTTTTATCAATACCTTTTTCTTTAAGCATCTGCACCACTTTTGATTCTGTGGCAATGGAAGCATGATCGCTGCCGGGAACCCAGCAGGCATTGTATCCGCTCATACGTGCCCTACGCACAAGTATATCCTGAACCGTTTCGTTCAGCGTGTGGCCCATGTGCAATACGCCTGTAACATTTGGTGGCGGAATAACTACCGTAAAGGCCTTCCTGCTATCAGGTTTACTACTGAAGTATTGCTTGTTTTGCCAGTGCCTGTTCCATTTTGCTTCTGTGGCGGCGGGTATAAAATGCTTACTTAGTTCCATAATAGTAAAATGCGAGCAAAAATAAGTAAACGCAGTTAGTTGAAAGAGGTATAAAATAAGAATGCCCTCCAAAAAGGAAGGCATTCTTATTTATTTATTATTTTACCAGAGCATCATTCGGGTATCCCAGCCACCCGATGCCTTAATATCCGCTTCCACCTGTTCTTTGTACGGTCTAGCTGGTGACGATAAACTGTTGCCGGCTTCGTTGCATACATTTTTTGCTGCTTCGGTACAAACGCTAACTGTTTGAACAACTTTTTCTCCGGCGTATTTAAAACTGTCCATTTTATTGCCACAGGAGCCCAATATTGCAACAGTAAGAATAAATACTAAGCAGCGCATGTTTCGGAATTTACAGTGTAAAAATACCAATGTTTTTGACATCCTATATTAAGCTTTGTTAATATTTGACGCAGCAGTATAAAAAATGTTACAGTTTTATATACTTTTTTTAAAATAAAATGGATTGTTTTCTTTGAGCCAGGCTTTCAACAAACTATGAAGCTTTGCTTGCGTCGCACACTTGTACTGTATAGGCTATGGGAACTTTTATTGAAGCGAAGATTTACACACTGCAATAATCGTATCTAACTATTTGCGGCGTGCCCGACCAAAACTAAGTTGCAAAAAATAGGTTATTTGGTATCAATTATCATCAGACAATTGTCAACAGTGAAGTGATATAATTATTATTCATCCCTTTTTTTTGATGCAATTGAGGCGTAGAGAAGTGCAGCTTCCTGTTTTCAAACAGAAAGACTCTTTTTGTAAAAGAGGATTGTTTCGATTCAGAGCTGTTTCCAGGGCATTTTCAACTACTTTTAATATTCAATTATCCAATATGCATAAATTAATTTTAGTTGCAATTTTACTTATAGGCGCATCGGTATCTCTCCCGGCACAAATGAATAGAGAGTATGTGCCCTGTAATGATATGCCTAATGTCATACAAAATTATTATGCAGATATAGCTGCATTAAACAGGGTTTTTATTGTTAACGGCTCACCCGAAAAAAACGAACGTTATAAAAAACTTGCGGAAGATTATATCAACAGGTTAAACCTGATCAATTTTAATAGCTTGCCACAGGGTTGTAAGGCAGATTATATTTTATTCAAAAGAGACCTAAATGAAACCATTTTTCAAGCCAATACCGAAGCAGAAGAATTCAAGGCTGTAGCGAAGTGGTTTCCATTTGCAGATTCTATCTATTCACTTGAAAAGATTCGTCGCAGGGGTGGAGCCGTTGATGCCAAAAATATTGCATCCAGCTTCTTCGCCATTAGTAAAGAATTGACGCAATTAACAGCAAAAATCAATAAAGAAAAAACCATAACCGTTAGCAATAGCAGGAGGGCCGGTATCATTATAAGTGGCTTGCAGGATGCAGCAAAAAATGTATTTAATTTTTACAATAGTTATGACCCTCAGTTTAGCTGGTGGGTACCGGATACTTATAAAAAAATGGATACTGCTTTAGCTGCTTATGCAAATATTTTTAAAATAAATGCTGAAAAAAATGCGCCCAACAAAGATTCTAGCGGCATAGTTGGTTACCCTATTGGGCGTGATGAAATTGTAAGGCAATTAGGTATTGAAATGATCGCTTATACTCCCGAAGAGCTGATAGCGGTAGCCAATAAAGAATTTGCCTGGTGCGATAAAGAAATGCTGAAAGCGTCTGCAGAACTTGGTTTTGGAACAGATTGGAAAAAAGCACTTGAAAAAGTAAAACAAAGCTATGTGCCAGCTGGTGAACAGCCCATGGCAATGGTAAAATTATATAACGAGTCGATAGATTTTTTAAAATCAAAAGACCTGATAACAGTACCACCCTTAGCAGAGGAAACCTGGCGGATAGCAATGATGACCCCGGAACAGCAATTGCTAAATCCTTTTTTTTATGGTGGTGAAGAATTTGCGGTTTCTTATCCAACCAATACAATGGATTATGATGCAAGAATGATGAGTATGCGTGGCAACAACCCGCATTTTTCAAGGGCCACGGTACACCATGAATTAATAGCGGGACATTACCTGCAACAGTTCATGAATGATCATGTAAACACTTATCGCCATTATGAAACCCCGTTTTGGACTGAGGGATGGGCATTGTACTGGGAAATGACTTTGTGGAATGAGGGTTTTCCCGGTTCGCCTGAAGATCGCATTGGCATGTTGTTCTGGCGCATGCATCGCTGTGCAAGAATTATTTTCTCACTCAATTACCATATGGGCAAATGGTCGCCACAACAATGCATAGACTTTTTAGTTGACCGGGTTGGACATGAACGTGCCAATGCAGAAGGAGAAGTGCGGCGTTCTTTTGTTGGCGGATACAGCCCCCTATACCAGGTGGGCTATATGATTGGGGGGCTGCAATTTATGGCCTTAAAAAATGAAATCCTGGCAAGTAATAAAATGTCGCAGAAACAATTTCATGATGCAGTGTTGCAACAGAATTCAATGCCTGTAGAAATGCTTCGAAATATATTACTTAATCTGCCACTTACAGGGGATTACAAAACGAATTGGCGATTCTATTCATTACCATAAATTATAAAAAAAATTAAGCTTATCTGGGGTTAGCAAGCAATTTTTTTCAGCATTTTTCGAAGTTTTCAATAACGGGTGCTTTAAAAAAAACTGTTATTCTTTTTTATCCTCCATAATTAATTGTAAAACTACTACGCTACACCTCTGGCACTCAAATATCTTTCTGCATCCAGCGCGGCTATACAACCACTGCCGGCGGCGGTTACTGCCTGACGGTATATTTTGTCCTGGACATCGCCACTCGCAAAAACACCGGGAATATTTGTTCTGGAAGTACCTGGATCAGTTTGAATATACCCAGCATCATCCATGTTAATCCAACCTTTAAAAATGCCGCTGTTTGGCTCGTGGCCAATTGCAACAAAGAATGCGCTTACGGGAATGGTCTGCTCCTCCCCTGTTTTATTATTCTTAATAAGAACAGCTTCTGTTTTAGTTTCACCCAATACTTCCAGGGTTTCACTGGTCCAATATATTTTTATGTTGGGTGTTGCAATAACCCTGTCCTGCATTACTTTACTTGCCCTCATCCCATGTACATCCTTACGAACGATCATGTGAACAGTACTCGCAAGCTTTGCCAGATAAATTGCTTCTTCGCAGGCGGTATCGCCTGCGCCTACAATAGATACTTCCTTGCCACGAAAGAAAAAACCATCGCATACCGCGCAGGCACTTACACCATAACCATTTAAACGCTGTTCGCTTTCCAGCCCAAGCCATTTGGCAGATGCGCCGGTAGCTATAATTACCGCATCGGCATCTATCCATTTTTCCTCATCGATTTGCACTTTGTGAACCGGGCCGGTAAAATCTACTGCTGTAGCCAATCCATAGCGTATATCTGATCCCATGCGTTTTGCCTGCTTTTCAAAATGCTCCATCATTTCGGGGCCCTGTACGCCATCCTGGTAACCAGGATAATTTTCTACTTCTGTTGTAATGGTTAACTGTCCGCCGGGTTGAATTCCCTGGTACAAAACCGGTTTCAAGCCCGCCCGTGCTGCATAAATGGCAGCCGTATAACCTGCAGGGCCGCTACCAATAATTAAACAATGTACTTTCTCTCTAACTTCATTTTCCATATCTCTAAACTTTAAATTGTTATAGCCGAATAACGTTCCAACCGCTGAAGAGTGCGACGCAACGGAAGCATCATAATATTCCTAAAGCCCGGTTCAAAAAAATTTTATATGTTATACTGGTAATCTTTACGCTTTTTAAATGACGGCAAAAATACCAAAGCCTTACCAATTGTCAGGGCTTTATACACAGCACTTAGTTATTTGGGGATAATAATTGTTTTGTATGAAGGCGCATATCCGCTGAATGCGCCCAACGCTCCGTTGCTGATATTACCAATAACTTTTACGGGAGAAGAAAATGGGTTTCCATAGCTCTGGTAACTAAACTCCCAGGTATTCCAAAAGGTGTATGTGGCTTTATCAATGTTACAAAACTTAATGGTTACGGTATCGCCGCGGTGGGCAAAGCCGTAATTATCGCTGCTGATTTTTTCAGTACTGTTTTTATCCCAGCCCATATCAAATTGAACACTGTAAGTTTTACCATCTACAACCTGATCGTCAAAGACTGAATTTAAGCCGGGTAAAAACCTTTGGCTATTTGTTTTGGTGAAGTAGCGTATATAATTTCCAAGCCCTGCGGGGTCAATGAATTTGCCAAACATTCGGCATAAACTGGTATCGTCTGTTAACGGTACGGGCTGCCACCAGATGGAATCGCATTTTTTTGTAGGCTCAGGAATTGATGTAGTAGCCGTGTACTCCAGACCACCCTGCGTTTTAATGTTGAGCTGGTATTGCTTATTGTACTTACCGATAAGTATCTGTGCCAAGTTAGACGTATCAACACCATAATAGTAAAACGTATATCCGCTGGTATCGGTAATGGCATATTCCTTTAACTGGCTGGTAATAATTCCGTCGCTTACGGTTACATTGGCGCCGTGAATAAAACTGGCTGCCAACTCTTCCCTGGTAATCGAGCTTAAATAATTCAACGATGAAGAAAGCGCTACCACCGGTGTGCTGTTGCTTTCAATGCTTGCTTCTACTACTAATTTAGCCGGCTGATTCTGCACATCCAGCGTTATTGTTTTTTCACAGGAAAAGAAAATTACTGATAAAACAAGTGGCCAATAAAACTTCATGCTGCAAATTTATTTACAGAATAACAACAGAAATGCTAAAAAGATTAAATTAAAAAACCTTTGCAGTACAAAGGTTTTTGGCAAACAGCAGAAGTTCTAGACAAACAAGCCTTCTATGCTTAAATATCTTTCGCCGGTATCGTAGTTAAAAATTAACACTTTGCTGCCTGCAGGAATATCGTCCAGTTTTTTTGCAACAGCAGCCATGGTTGCGCCGCTTGAAATTCCCTGGAAAATGCCTTCTTCCCTAGCTGCACGCTGTGTATAGGCGAACGCTTCGTCTTTTGATACCTGAATAGTGCCGTCGAGAACAGCAGTATGTAAATTGGTAGGAATAAAACCTGCACCTATACCCTGAATAGGGTGCGGGCCGGGTGCGCCACCACTAATAACAGGCGACAATTCTGGCTCTACAGCAAAAATTTTAAGGTTGGGAAAATGCTGTTTTAGCACTTCGCCTACGCCGGTTATATGACCGCCTGTACCTACGCCGGTAATTAAGAAATCGATACCATCGGGGAAGTCTGTTAGTATTTCCTGCGCTGTTGTTTTACCGTGAATATCAATATTGGCAGGGTTGTCAAACTGCTGCGGCATCCAGGAATTTGGCGTACTTGCTACAAGTTCCGTTGCTTTTTCTATAGCGCCTTTCATTCCTTTTTCCCGTGGCGTTAGTTCGAAAGTAGCACCGTAAACACTCATTAATCTTCTGCGTTCTACGCTCATACTCTCCGGCATTACCAAAACAAGCTTATAACCTTTTACAGCAGCAACAATGGCAAGACCTATACCTGTATTGCCGCTGGTTGGTTCAATTATTATACTGTCTTTGTTTAGTAACCCTTTTCGTTCTGCATCTTCAACCATTGAAAGTGCAATACGGTCTTTAATGCTCCCGCCGGGATTTGCTCTTTCCAGTTTGCTCCACACTTCAATATTTGACGGATACAATTTATTTATCCGTACATGAGGAGTGTTACCAATGGTTTCTAAAATACTGTTTGCTTTCATCTTATGTTATTTTAAGTTCAATAAATACTTTTTTTTGTTCAAGAGTTCACGGGTTCACATGTTCATGGTTCATAGTTCATTGTTCACTTTTCATTGTTTTTAAGTTCTTTTTTGAGCCGGGCTTTGGTACTACAATGATCGTTCCTTGCGTCGCACACTTGTACTTTGAGAAAGTTGAGCAGCAGCGGTTTACCGGTTCCAAAGTTCACAAGTTATTTGGCGAATGGTATTATTAAACGCGTGAATGCTGGAACTTTTGAACTGATGAAACTTATTCTTATGTACAAGAGTGCGACGCAAGGAACGATGCTCAAAGAACTGCTGTTTGGCCCAAAATAATTCTTAATTAAAATTAACGTGGGTATATTATACCGGTTTTAAATAATAAAATTGATGGGTTCTTCAAAATCTTTTCGGTCGTTTACCACCGTTTGATTTTTATGAAACACCACGCTGAAGGGCGGCACACTTTGCGTTACCCAGGTATTACCACCAATAATACTGTCGTGCCCAATAACTGTGTTACCGCCAAGGATGGTGCTGCCGGCATAGATTACCACATTGTCTTCGATAGTTGGGTGGCGCTTTGTTTGTGCATCTTCTTTACGCACCGAAAGTGCACCGAGTGTTACGCCCTGATAAATTTTTACATTGTTGCCTATTACAGCCGTTTCGCCAATAACCACGCCGGTACCATGATCTATAAAAAAGGGGCTTCCGATGGTTGCACCGGGATTGATGTCTATGCCCGTTTTACTGTGTGCCCACTCACTTATAAATCTTGGAATTAAAGGTAGCTGAAGCTGGTACATTATATGCGCCAACCGGTGCACCATAATGGCATAAAAACCTGGGTAGGATAAAAGTACTTCTTCAAAAGATTCGGCGGCGGGATCGAAGTCAAGAATGAGCTGCGCATCTTTCATTAGCAATTCTTTTACCGTAAACAGCGACCCAAAGAAATGATCTGCAATAGCTTCTTTATGGATTTTATTGGTTTTATCTGCAGAGCTAAGCAGCTTGACAAAATCGTGCTGCAGCTTGTATAAAATTGCTTCGTGGTACTCGAGAAACATTTCCGGCTCATCGGTAACAGGAAAAAGGTAGTTGATAAGCTCTTCCGTAAAACTATGTATAGCTTTTACAGAGGGCAAATTATTGCTTAAAATATAACCGGGATAGTCCATGGTTGTTTTATTAAAAAAATAAACCCTTCCTGAGGGAGAAGGGCAATACCGTTTTATGGTTTACACAAATTCTCCATTAATCTATAATGCTGCAACAACAATAAATAGAAGCGTGTAAATTCATTTATTTTAGATTGGAGACAAAATTAGTGGACTATTTCAATTGATAAAATAAATAAAAGGAAATAACATTTTTGTGACATTTACATTGCACTACGAAAATGCGAAATAAAAAACTACTATGAAAATTCAATTATGGTCGGTTGGCAAACAACACGAAGCGTATATAAAACCAGCAATTGACGAGTTTAGCAAAAGGTTGAATAAATATTTTACAACTGAGTGGGTAATTGTGCCGGCGCCAAAGACTGCTGGAATGCTTTCGCAGATGGATCTTAAAAAGCAGGAGGCTGCAACGATAATGGACTGGCTGGGGAAAGAAGATTTTCTGATTTTATTGGACGAAAAAGGCAAACAACTTTCTTCAGTTGAATTAGCCCAGTTTATACAATACCGTGCAAACGAGAGCCATAAGCGGCTTGTTTTTTTAATTGGCGGCGCTTTTGGCATAGACGATTCTGTTCTAAAACGTGCCAATTATACCTGGAGCCTTTCAAAACTTGTTTTTCCCCATATGCTGGTGAGACTGATACTTGCCGAGCAATTGTACCGCGCCTGTAGCATCCTTAAAAATGAAAAATATCACCACGAGTAATAAATATATCTTGTAAAGGTATATTTACAGCCGAAAAACCTGTTTTCTGTATGAATATTACCATCATCATAATAATAATAACTTGCATCGTTTCATTTGTAGCTTTTTCTAACAAAAAAATTACAGACGACCTTATTTTTTACCCACCGGCCATTACCGAACGCAATGAATGGTACCGTTTCTTTACCTGCGGGTTAATACACGCCGACATAGCCCATCTCGCTTTTAATATGATTGCATTATTGCTTTTTGGAAAACAGGTAGAAAATAGATTTGTACAAATATTTGATTCCAAAGGCGAATTGCTTTATACGCTAATGTATATAACCGCGCTGGCGGCAAGCCTTATACCAACTTATTCAAAGGAAAAAGATAATTATAGTTACCGTAGCCTTGGTGCATCTGGTGCCGTATCGGCGGTTGTATTTGCCGGTGTATTATTATTCCCGTTGCAAAAAATGGGATTAATGTTTATCCCCATCTTTATACCGGGATATATTTTTGGGCCTTTATATCTTATCATTTCCGCATACTATGGTAAACAGGGGAGAGGTAATATTAATCATTCCGCACATATATGGGGCTCACTGTACGGTATTGCTTTTGTAATTGTAACTGCTCTCACGCTCAGCAATTTTAACCCGGTTACTAATTTTATTGCCGAAGTTTTTAAATAATTTTTTCGGTATCTTTTTAACCTGGCTTCATACTGTTATACGTTTTTCTTCCCGCCGTGGCGGAACTTTTGCGCATTAATAGAATTATTCAGCTGTTAACGGCCGGCTGTAGATAGCAGCAAACCTTCAAAAAAAATAATATTTTATTTTACTTTTAATGTTAACCTAAGGGCTGTTTTTGTTGCCACGGTTATCTTAAACCTATCATCAATTCTGTAACCAACAACCCAGATAATCCTTTTATCCGTTTCAATAACCCACACTTTTTCTTTTTCTGTTTTAGACAATTTTTGGTCAATAAAAAACTTACTTAGTTTCTTTTTCTTCTGCATCCCGAGCGGGTAGAAGTAATCGCCCTGCTTACATTTTCGCAAAAGCAAGGGGAATTTTATATCGCCAGTATCAACATCAGCAGCAAAGTTAGTAGTTTGTGGTTTATCGTTTGTGGTTTGTAGTTGTTCAACATGTAATTCCCCATTTTCAAAAACAATCAGCTTCTCTCCTTTTTCTATTAAAATATTTTCTGCTATTTCTGTCTGCAACGGTGCAATAATAAGCCAGTTGCGGTTTTTAATAATTCTGTAAGATGCAGATGTAATATGGCTTCCATTGTCTGCATCAAATATTTTTTTTACTTCATCTACCTGCGGGGAACTGAAACCAAAGTCTTTAATAATTTCCCAAACAATGGAATGCAGCGGTACAGATTTTTGAAGTTTTAATATTGGAATATGAATTTCATTTCCCTTTTGTTCAATCAGTTTCTTTTTATGGACAGTAATAGCCTGCCTATGTAATATTTCTGTCTCTTTAAATCGTTCAATGTTGTGCAGCAAATTATCCTCAACATTTGGATATACTTCTTTAATTGCCGGAATAATCTTTAACCGGAATAAATTCCTGGTGTATTTATCAGAAGCATTGGAAGCATCTTCTACCCATGTTAAATTATTTTCATTTGCATAGTTTTCAATGGCTTCTCTTTTTGCAAAAAGTAATGGCCGGATTATGTTGTGCTGTTTTGGTAAAATACCATGAAGACCACTGATTCCAGTACCACGAAAAAAATTAATAAGCAGCGTTTCGATATTATCATTGGCATGGTGAGCAGTGGCGAGGAAGTTTGTAGTTTGTGGTTTGTAGCTTGTAGTTATAATTTCCTGAAACCATTGGTAACGTAAATTTCTTGCTGCTTCCTGAATTGAAAGTTTGTTAGCTGTGGCGTAAGCTTCCGTATCAAATTTCTTTACATGAACTGCTTTATAATTTTTTTCTCCCAGCGCCTTTACAAAGGCTTCGTCCCTTTCACTCTCAGAACCCCTAAGTTGAAAATTGCAATGGGCTATTTCAAAATCGAATCCTGCTTTTGCTGCAAGATGGGTTAGTACAACACTGTCTAAGCCGCCGCTTACTGCAAGTAAAAGTTTACAGTTTGCAGCGGAGAGATTATTGAATTGTTCTTTCCAATTCTTTTGAAAAAGTTCGAATAACATTTTGTAAAAATAAGCTTTGGATAAAGAACTAAGGTATTTGCAGATTATTGGTTTAAAGAAAATTGAATAATTGCTGATGGCATTTTATAAAGCGGATTGCACATGCTGAATATTGTTATAAACGTACAAGAGAGTGACACAACGAAAGCTAAATAGTAATTCAAAAAGCTAAGTTTATAAATAAAAAAATGCCGCAGAAAGCTTGCAGCATATTTAAACTATTTAACTATTCAACCCTTCTTCAATTCCTTTGCCCATGTGTCTTTCAGCGTAACAGTTCTGTTGAATATGATCTTTGAGCCGGTATCTTTATCAAGACAAAAATATCCTTTGCGCAGGAACTGATAACGTTCATAAAACTTTGCTTCATGCAACGCTGGTTCTGCAAGAGCGTTGTGTAATACCTGCAATGAATCTGGATTAATATAATCTTTAAAATCGCCTTCTTCGCTGCTAGGATTTTCTACTTTAAATAGTCGGTCGTATAGTCTAATCTCGGCAGGCACAGCATCTACAGCACTCAGCCAATGGATGACACCTTTTACACTTATGCCGCTTGTATCACTTCCGCTTTTGCTATTTTCATTATAAGTACAATGAATTTCATCGATTTCACCAGCCTCATTTTTCTTGTAGTCTGTACAGGTAATAATATAACCACTCTTCAATCTTACAGATGCGCCGGGTGCTAATCTAAAATATTTCTTTGGAGCAACTTCCATAAAATCTTCTCGTTCTATCCATAGCTCTTTGCCAAACGGAATTGATCTTGTACCATACGCTTCATCTGGTCCATTATCACTTATAAGTTCTTCTGTTTTTCCTTCTTCATAATTGGTAATAATAAGCTTCAAAGGGTCCAACACCGCCATAGCTCTTAATGCCGTATTGTTTAAATCTTCTCGCA
>JBBRDW010000094.1:0-18126 GCA_038203525.1 Chitinophagales bacterium
AAACTTCCGCCTGTAAGAGAAGATATTTTAATAAAATTTCTACGGTCAATTCTCGTTTTCATGGTATTCGGTTTGAACAAATGATCAGGCTTTGTTTACTTCTATAATAACCAGGTGAATGGCTTCTTTTATGCGGGTGTAGGTGCCGCAGCGGCAAAGGTTGCCCGCCATCATGGCTTCTATCTGTTCATCTGTTGGCTTTTTATATTTTTTCAATAAGCCTGCAACATTCATTATCTGCCCGGCCTGGCAGTAGCCACATTGTGGCACGCCCACTTTTTCCCATGCCTGCTGTATGGGGTGCGAACCATCTTCACTTAAGCCTTCTATAGTGGTAATCTTTGCACCTGGGCAGGCCTGTAACGGAAGCTGGCAGGAGCGCACAGCAGTGCCGTTAAACAAAACAGTGCAGGCACCGCAGCTCGCTACACCACAGCCGTATTTTGTACCCGTGAGGTTGAGTATATCGCGAAGTGCCCAAAGCAATGGCATGTCTGCATCACTCTCAACTGTATAGCTTTTGTTATTGATTTTTAAAGCGTACGATGGCATATAAAAAATTGATATGATGAAGAATTGTTTTCAAATGGGAATGTAAAATACAGATTTTGGGGGAGTTTTAAAGAAAGCCGAGAGCTTTTTGCTGCGGCCAATTGTGTTTTTATTTTTATAGCATATTTTTTTATGGGCCAGTCGATATTGCTACTATTGAACTTTGGTTGCGTCGCACTCTTGTGCGTTCAGAACTTTATTCAGCAATTTAACTGCCGAGTAGCTAAGGCGCCGAGAAAAGTAGAGGATTTGTTATGGCTTTCTGCTTCTGCGGTTTGTATTGTGAGCTCAATATATAATCCAACCGTACAAGAGTGCGACGCAACAGGCGATGCCCAATGATATTTTGCCGGGCCCAAAATATCTGTATTTTATTCAACCGGCTCTGCATATTAAATAATAATATTGCCGGTATGATTTCAAAAATTATTCTTGCTTCGCAATCGCCCAGAAGAAAACAATTACTTGAATGGGCCGAAGTGGATTTTAAAATAATTGTGCAGCCAACAGATGAAAGTTTTCCCGAAGGAATGCCAGCGGAAGAAGTGGCAGTGCATATTGCCAAACATAAGGCAGAAGCGGTTCTTGCAATATTAAACGATGCAGATAAACAACTGCCTGTTCTGGCGGCTGATACCATTGTTGTTCTCGGCAAAAAAATTATTGGCAAACCAAAAGACCGGCAGGATGCCATTGCAATTCTTGAATCACTTTCAGGCAAAGAACATACGGTAATTACGGGTATTGTGATAATGCATGGCGATACCAAAATTTCTTTTGCTGATAGCACGGTGGTATATTTTCATGAGCTTACCAAAACACAGATTGAGTTTTATGTAGATAAATATCAGCCATATGATAAAGCCGGTGCTTACGCCATTCAGGAATGGGTGGGTGTGGTTGGCATAAAAAGGATAAGTGGGGATTTTTACAACGTAATGGGTTTACCGGTAAGCCGCGTGGTGCAGGAGCTGGAAAAGTTGAAGGGCTGATTGGTTGAAATGTTGTATCTTAACTTGTAGAATAAACGCGGTTCATAGTACAATTCAACCAAACAAATACCCGACCATGAATGAAAAGCTACTTCAGTTTATATGGCAGTTTCAATACTACAATAAAATCAACCTTACTACGGCTGATGGTGCACCGCTACAGGTTATTCACCCGGGTTTTGCCAACAGCAATCAGGGGCCAGATTTTCTGGATGCCAGAATAAAAACGGGCAATACTGAGTGGGCCGGTAATATTGAAATACATACCCAGGCCTCTCACTGGAACAATCATAAACACAGTGCAGATGCTAACTACGCTAATATTATTCTGCATGTTGTTTGGGTAAATGATATTGAAATAAATGATGCCAACAACCTGCCAATACCAACACTTGAACTAAATAATCTTGTACCCAAAATAATGCTGCAGCATTACGAGCAGCTAATGCATGCGAAGGGGTTTGTACCCTGCGAAAATTATCTGCCGGCACTTACAGAAATGGGCTGGCTTGCATGGAAAGAAAGGCTGGTGGCGGAGCGGCTGCAGCGCAAATCTGAAAATGTTTTATGGCACCTGCAACAATCGAATAACCATTGGGAAGAAGCCTTCTGGTGGCTGCTTTCAAAGAATTTTGGTATTAAGGTGAATGGAGACATGTTTGAGCTGATTGCTAAAAGCATTCCACTATCCATTCTTGCAAAACATAAAAGCCAGGTAAATCAGTTAGAAGCCTTGTTGCTTGGGCAGGCCGGTTTGCTAAGCGGTAATGTTAGGGAAGATTATCCGCAAATGCTACAGCGGGAATACCGTTTTCTTGCCGCGAAATTCAAGCTGCAGCCGGTTGCAAAAAAGCCTGATTTTCTTCGCATGCGGCCGGCAAATTTCCCTACCATAAGATTGGCGCAGCTGGCTATGCTTATTCATCAGTCAACACATTTATTTTCGAGGGTGTTGGAAACAGAAGATATTCATTCACTTAGAAAACTGCTAGATGTTACGGCAAATGATTACTGGCATTACCACTACGTCTTTGATGAGGAAACAGCCTTTAAGCCAAAAAATTTAGGCCGGATAATGGCGGATAATATTATCATCAACACAGTAATTCCGGTGCTTTTTGCGTATGGCCTTTATCATAAAGAACAACAGTGGAAGGATAGGGCGCTTCGATATGCCGGACAGTTACCGCCCGAACAGAATACCATTACAAAACAATGGAAAAACAACAATGTTGCAAACGATAATGCGCTCGATTCACAGGCACTCACAGAACTAAAAAATAATTATTGCGATTCGAGGCATTGCCTCAGTTGCGCCGTGGGCAATAAGATTTTAAAGGAAAGGCAATAATGTTGGAATAATCTTTAGTATCCTTGCTCAGCGTTACTTTCAGCTTGCCCGGCCAAGGCTCCTATGCGTCAAGCTAATTTTTGTTAAAAATCACTGAAAGTGTTTACCAGTAATGGTTTTAGGTTGTCTTGCAAAAGGGTTTAGTAAAAGGGTTTAAATATAAATGCGTTGCCGAATAATCTTAACTTTCATTTGCAAAGAGATAAGTGGCTGAGTCCTGAAAGTTGCAGAGGGAACCAAAAGTACAAGAGTGCGACGCACCGAAAGCTCAATAGTAGCAATGGTGTTGGGTCAATAAATGTATTCCTTAGCTTGATGCATATGCGCCAAGGCTGTGGTCGAACTCCTTTACTTAATATTATTAAGCAGCAACTTTAAAAAAATTTACTAAACTAAGCTTTATTGATGCTTTACAAACTTAAAATCGTCGCCATCAAATAGCCCAAGATCGCTCAGTTTTAAATGCGGTATTACCAGCAAAGCCATAAAACTTAACGTCATAAAAGGTGCAGATAAAGAAGACCCCAGTTCTTTGGCCAGATTATCAATTTCAGTGTAGGCTTTTGCAACCTTGTAACCGTCCTGCGTGCTCATTAATCCCGCTACAGGCAACGCTAATATTTTTTGTTGATTACTGCCTACACAGCTAATACCACCTCTTTCATTTATAATAAGGTTTATTGCTTTTAGAAGACTCTCATCATCAACACCAACAGCAATTATGTTGTGGCTGTCATGAGCCACACTTGATGCAATAGCCCCCTGTTTAAATCCGAAATTACTAATAAAAGCCTTGGTAACAGGCGCATTAAAATACCTGTTTATAACAACAATCTTTAAGATATCCCGGTGAGTATCGCTTACTATTTTAGCTTCTTTAACCAAAGGGTAAAATGCATTTTTTGTAGTAATAAGTTGTCCATCCAAAGCACCAATTACAGCGATTGTTTCTTCCCCATTATAAGGCACTTCAATATCTATAGCTGCTATCTCCCTGCATTTAAATTGATTAATTTCCTTTTCTGCAACCGATTCAATTAATGTATGCCCATTTTCTGCAACCAGCCTTCCATCAATATAAGTCTGCAAAATTTTAAATTCCCGCAAATTGTCCACCACAATAAAATCCGCAGGATCACCTTTTCTCAACAATCCAACATCAAGTTTATAATGCCCAACAGGGTTCATGCAGGCCGCCCTTAAAATTTTAAAAATATTAATGCCTTTCTTTACTGCCCGTTGGCAAAGTTGGTTTATATGACCTGCAACAAGACTGTCGGGGTGTTTGTCATCACTGCAAAACATGATTTTATCCGGGTAATCGTCGAGTAGTTCAATCAATGCGTCAAAATTTTTTGCCGCACTGCCTTCTCTTATTAAAATTTTCATCCCATATTTCAACTTGTCCAACGCTTCTTCTTTTGTAAAGCATTCGTGGTCTGTTGAAATGCCTGATTGTATATACTGTTTTGCCTGTTCCCCTTTCAAACCCGGTGCATGCCCATCGATTGGCTTACCGGCGATTTGGGCCGCATCAATTTTTTTTAAAACTTCGGGATCTTTAAAAAGCACGCCTGGATAATTCATCATTTCACTCAGGTATTTTATCTCAGTTCTTCCAAGCATTTGTTCTACTTCTCCGCTATTCAATTCTGCTCCGGCAGTTTCAAAAATGGTAGCTGGTACGCAGCTGGGCATGCCGAAATTAAACTTAAAAGGAACTTTTTTTCCATTTTCAATCATAAACTCAATACCCGGAATACCGCATACATTAGCAATTTCATGGGGGTCACTAACGGTGGCTACTGTGCCGTGCACAACAGCAAGCCTGGCAAATTCTGAAGGAATAACCATACTGCTTTCAATATGTACATGACTGTCTATAAACCCTGGGATTATATAATTTGGTAATGTGGCAGCCGATTCGTCAAGTGGCTGAATAGAAATTATTTTTTCGGAATCGATGACTATTTGTGCAGGATATATTTTTTCTTTCCACACATCAACAAGATTACCGGTAATCGAAAACTGAGGCATATATTTTAGGCTTTAGGTAAAGATAATCCAACATCAAAAACATTTTGCTTTCAGCGCTATTAACGAATAAGAGTTTATTTATTTTATAAATTTCCTCAAATAAAAAATTCCTGTCAAGCAGGAATTTTTTGATCATTAAACCGATAAATTCAAAGGGGGGATGGACAATAAAATTTGGATATTTGGATTTTAAAACGAAAAAAAATGATTTGTGAAAATAGGTTAATACAAATACCTCAAAATTGGTAATCGGATATTATAATATCCGAATCGGACATAAAAAAACCCTTTTGGACAGAATTTCTCTCACACAATCTAAAAACTGCTTTATGTAGGATCCTTAAGCAAATCAGGTCTCCTGCTTGCTGTTAACTCGAAGGCTTTTTCACTGCGCCATTCCTCTACAATTTTTGGATTGCCAGATAAAAGTTCATCAGGCACTTTCCACCCTCTAAAATCTGCAGGCCTGGTATAAACGGGTGGCGCAAGAAGGTCGTCCTGAAAAGAATCGAACAGAGCAGAAGTTTCGTCGTTAAGAACACCTGGCAATAATCGACCTATTGAATCTACAATTATCGCAGCAGCCAGTTCTCCTCCGCTTAAAACATAGTCGCCAATAGAAATTTCTTTAGTAATAAAATGATCTCTTATTCGCTGATCAATACCTTTATAATGCCCACATATTATCAGCAGGTTTTGCTTCATCGAAAGCTTGTTAGCAGTTCTCTGATCAAATAATTCTCCATCCGGTGTCAAATAAATAATTTCATCATAGTGCGTTTCTTTTTGAAGGGCTTCTATTGCATTAACCAAAGGCTCGCACATCATTACCATACCTGCACCACCACCAAACTGGTAATCATCTACCTGTGCATGTTTATTAATTGCCCACCTCCGAAGATTGTGTGTATTAACCTGAAGCAACCCTTTTTCTTTTGCCCGCTTCATAATACTATGGTTGAGGGGGCTTTCTAATAATTCAGGAAGAACGGTAATAATGTCTACTCTCATAATATCCGAAATTTATTATATCCACTTCATCACATAATAATGTGCAGTTTTTTTTTATGATTCAAACTGTATTGCAGCTATTAAACCCCGGTTGCGTCGCACTCTTCAGGGTTCTGTTCGCTGGTCAGCATTGCGCAACCAACTTAAGTTTTCTGCACAAATTGATCATCCGCGAAGTATTATCACATCGGGTAAAGGCATGCCCCTTCGAAACAATCTTACCCAATTAAACCCCATCATCCATAAAATCGTTTATATCCCTGTTTTGCTTTTTTGTTGGTCTGCCAACTTTACTTAACCGCTTTCCTGTGTTAAAAGATGGCGCCTGAAATTTTACGATATCTAACTCTTCTGCTGGTGTAATATCTGTATAATATTTTATTGCTTCAGTATATGGAACACGTGTGTACAGCAAACCTGCTACTTTTATTATCCATTTTCGGGATTCAGTTTTTACTTCATATACGTCTCCGGGGTTTACAGTTTTGGATGCTTTAACAGAACTTCCCAAAACCTTTACCCGGCCTTTATCGCAGGCATCGGCCGCCTGGCTCCGGGTTTTAAAAAACCGAATGGACCACAGGAATTTATCAATGCGTAATTTTTCTTTTTGCTCAGCCATTAGTCAAAAATAAATCTGTAAAAAATAACTTCTTCGCAAGATATCGCCTTGTAAGTTATAAATATTTTTTTGGTCAAAATGTTAGCCATTACGGCAGTTGCAAAACATTAAAATTATGCGCAAAGCGGTAAGACTATTAACTGTTGAAAGAAATTTTCAGAACAATTTTTTGGCAAGTAAAACATTTTCAGTTCCTATGGATCAACTAATGTAAGAATTGGAAAAGCACCTTTTTGCGATCGGCAATAACTCCTGAACATGACGCAGGTTGAACTAAAAGTAAAATAGTCCCACCACGGCGGGAAGTAAACCATCATAGAAATTATTCAGCCGGGCTCATAAAATATTTCTTAAGCTGTATTGACCTTTGATTTTGGATAACATATTTCGTTTCAATACGTATCTTCAAACCCTGATAAAATCTTATGCTGAAAAAAATTTGCTGCCTTAGTATTATTATGGTTTTTTGCCTTGGAGTTTACCAATTGAAAGCGCAAAAAAAGTCAGCTACCATCAGCGGAAAAATTCTTGATGAAAATGACCGTCCGCTTGGGGGCGTCGTAATACAGATTTTAAACAAAGCGAAAAATACCACAAGTAACGATACAGGCTACTTTAATATTGCAGTAAGCCCGAATATTCCCGTTGCCCTGGTATTTAGTTATACTGGTTATAATACGCTTCAGAAAAATTTTTACTTAAGTACAGGCGAGGAGGAAAATATAACGGTAAAATTACAGCGCTTTACAAAAGACCTGGAAGCTGTAACTGTAAAAGACGAGAGAGAGAGAAGGCAGGCGGGACTTATTTCCATTGATCCTTCCAGGGCACTCGTAAACCCATCGCCAATCGGCGGAATTGAAAGCCTTTTAAAAATATTTGTTGGCAGCAATAATGAACTTACTTCTCAGTATTCGGTACGGGGAGGAAGTTATGATGAGAACCTTGTATACGTAAATGATTTTGAAGTGTACCGCCCTTACCTGGTGCGCAGCGGTCAGCAGGAGGGGTTGAGTTTTATTAACCCCGAACTTACAGGAAATGTAAAATTTTACAACGGCGGTTTCCAGGCAAAATATGGCGACAAGATGAGCTCTGTACTTGATGTAACTTACCGCAAACCAACCCGTAACGGCGGTTCTGCATATTTTGGCATATTAGAGCAAGGTTTGCATTTGGAGGGGACTGCAAAAAATAATAAAGTCACCTACCTCTTTGGCGTTCGCAACCGCAGCAACAAAAATTTATTGAGCAGTCAGGCAACAACCGGTAATTATATTCCGTCTTCTGCCGATCTTCAATCATTGGTAACTTACCAGGTAAACAGCAGGTGGCGGCTGGAGGCACTCGCTAATTTGTCAAAAACAAAATTTATATTTTTCCCAAAAGAAAGTCAGTTAACATCGAGTGTTTTTTCGCCGCTTTATTCATCAAGTCTTGGTCTTGATATTTTTTTTGAGGGCCAGGAAAAAGATCAGTATGGTACCAGCTTTGTGGGCCTTTCTGCAATAAACCAACTCAATAAAAAATTACAGTTAAAATGGATGCTCAGTTATTTTAATGATAATGAGCAGGAGAATATTGACATCACCGGCGCCTATCTATTTGGCGAGCGAGACTTTGACCCCGCAAGCAGCACAGTAGGCGCAATTGTTAATCCTCTTGGCCAGGGTGTAAACCAAAACTATGCCCGCAATAAGCTTAATATAGATGTTTGGAGCGCCACGCATAAAGGCAGCCTCGATAAAGGCCGCAATTTTCTTCAATGGGGTAACAGTATTGAACGCCAATTGATAAACGATCATCTTCATGAATGGAGTTATACGGATTCAGCCGGTTACTCATTACCCAATAATCCAGGCCAGCTTAACTTATTCAGCTATGCTAATGGCAATGCAGATTTTGGTGTTACTCGTTTTAGCGGCTATATGCAGGATAATATTCGTTTCAACGACTCATCAGGGTTTACCCTACAGGCTGGCATACGTTACAATTACAATACACTCAATAAGGAGTTTCTTGTTTCGCCACGTATTGGTTTTTCATTTAAACCGAACAGTTGGAAAAAAGACATCATCATCCGCGGTGCCGCAGGCGTGTATGTGCAACCACCTTTTTACAGGGAAATGCGCCGTTTCGATGGTAGCATCAACTTTGGCCTTAAAGCACAAAAAAGTTTTCAGGTAAGCGGCGGGCTCGATTATAATTTAAAACTTTTTCAACGCGCTGCAAGGTTTACCACCGAAGCTTATTATAAATATATGACCGACGTAGTGCCTTACGATATTGACAATGTTCGTATGCGTTACTACGGCGAGAACAATGCCAAAGCATTTGCCGCCGGCATTGAAGCACGTCTTACAGGCGAGCTGGTAAAAGATGCCGAAAGCTGGATAAGTATCGGCATTATGAAAACCCGGGAAAACCTGGACAATGATTATTATACCAGTTATAAAAATGCCGCAGGCGAAACAATAGGATCATCAACAGAAGACAAAGTGCCGGTTGACAGTGTTACAAATGCCGTTGAGTGGCTAAGGCGACCAACGGACCGGCGGGTTACTTTCGGTATGTTTTTCCAGGACTACTTAAGCACCAATAAAAATTTTAAAGTTTATTTCACCACGCTTTTTGGAACCAATCTCCCTTATAATATTCCCGGCAATGCCCGCTACCGAAATGCATTAACCATTGAGCCCTACATACGGGTGGATATGGGTTTCAGCGCACAATTGCTTGGCGCGCAAAGTAACCGCCGCAGCCATTCGCCATTTAAAAACTTTGATAATATTTGGGCCTCTCTCGAAATATTTAATGTTATAGACCGGGCCAACACCATCAGCTACCAGTTGATTAAAGATTTTTCCAATACTATTTATGCCATTCCAAACCGGTTAACACCCAGGTTACTTAATTTCAAGATCATCGCAAGGTGGTAGAAACAGTTTGTTGTTGATAGTTTTTAGTTTGTGGTTAATTGTGTTGTTAGGGACTTTTTGGGCCAGGCTTAAGTAATACTATTTAGCTTTTCTTGCGTCGCACTCTTGTACTAAAGAATAAGTTTCATCAGTTCACAAGTTCCAAAGTTCACGGGTTTCGAAATACTATCCTGCATACAACTTGTAAACTTTGAAACTCGTGAACCCCATGCTGCTTAACGTTCCTAAAGCACAAGAGTGCGACGCAACGAATGCCTAATTCTTATTCTAAAGCCTGGTATAAAATGGCTTTCCTGTATTTTATATTCAACTTCCGGGTACAATGAGTAGAAAAAAAGCCCTGCATTTTTTTTGCAGGGCTTTATAAATATTATCTATTTCTTAATTCGATCTGATAGAAAATGGTCTAAAGCGGCAATCATGCTTGGGGTTTGCGGTGCGGGTGCTTTAATTTCTATATTTAAGCCCGCATCTTCAATTGCTTTAATGGTATTGTTACCAAAAGCGCCTATTATTGTTCCGTTCTGAATAAAGGCCGGGTAATTGTCAAAGAGGCTTCTTACGCCGCTGGGTGTAAAAAAGCAAATCATATCAAACTCCTGGTCGTCCATCACTTCTGTTACGTTGTTGCTTACAGAGCGGTACATAAAAGCAAGCTGATACTCGCAGTGGTTGTTTTTAAGCCAGGTTACAATATCGTTATCCTGCTGATTTTCGCTGCATACATAAAGGAACTTCTCGTTTTCTTTATGCTTGTTAACTACATCAAACATGCTTTTATTGGTACCATCGGCACCATAAAAAACCTTTCTTTTACGGTAGAGAATAAATTTCTGCAGGTAAAGCGCCACGGCTTCTGTAATACAAAAATATTTTGTATCCTGGCTTATGCTGATTTTCATTTCTTCGCAGGTACGAAAAAAATGGTCGATGGCATTGCGGCTTGTAAATATTACGCCTGTAAAAGAAACCACATCAATTTTCTGCCGCCTGAATTCGCGTGCAGGAATTGGGTCAAGCCTTATGAAAGGATGAAAAGTTAGCGCTATACTGTATTTACGTGCAAGCTCAAAATATGGGGATTTTTCACTTTCAGGCTTAGGCTGGGTAATTAATATGTTCCGTGCCTGCTTTTTACCGTCAGAAGATTTTTGGGCTCCGTTCTTTAGCATGCTCTTGTTGTGAAATTTTTTGGTTAATTACTTTTACCTGTAAAATTGAACAATACCTTGTAAATGATTAACATAGGCATTAATTCAACACCGCAAAGATAAATAAAAAAATGTATAGGATGTATGCTTAATGCACTGCGAATTATTGTTAGTGATAGAATATACCTGAATAACAGTAATAACGCAATAAGGCAAAAGGCAACGGTTACGGTTACCTGCAGTATATATCCGCTTGAAAATGCCAGCAAAAGTAATAGGGGTAATAAAGCCAGCCCGGCTATTTTATTTATAAGAAATACAATAAACCCATAAGTAGAAGCCTGCTCTTTTGCCTGAAAAGCCCAACCCATAAGGTGTATTACCAAATATTTGAACATATAAACCAATGCCAGCAATGTAATACTGTAAAGAGTAAGCAGCCAAAAAGGAGTATCAAGCCATTTATAAATACCTGCTATTAATGCGATAAAAAGGCCGCCAGTTAAAATAAATAACAGATTGAGTAGCAGCGATGGCATTTTTTCCTGCATTAGTTGCTCTCTTGTTTGCTTCTGCCGGAAGGAAGCTTGGAACATTATACGGAACAATTGCTGAAAATACTTTGGAAAAAGTTGCTTTATAACCGCCAATAGCAATACCACAGAAATTAACAGGTAGAATAAGTAATCCTTATCCATGCTAACATGAACACTGCCATCCATGTTAACTGAGGTAGCTTTCGATTTTGCGGAAATTATGCTTAATAAACGGGCAAAAGCTGTATCCTGCTGCCAGGTTAGCTGCTTATCATTTCTCTTAAAAGGCATTATTGCAGCCGCAACTGTTGAATCGGCATGCAAGGAATCTGTTGGGTTTGCAGTAACTGTGGTGGTAGCCAAAAACGAATCGATAAAATTTGCCGGCGTTTTTGGTTTTGCTTTTGTGGCAGTTGAATCTTTTTTCAATACCGGTGAAACGTTGATTTTTTCAACAGCAGGCTGGGTATCCTTTATAATAAGTTCTGGCTTTTTTGTTAACTGCTGCACTTTTGCACTGTCTATCATTCGCTGCAGCAGGCTGTCGGTCTGTGCAAAGCCATTCACTATGCACAAGCAAAAAAATATGGTGGTCAGCAGTTTCAACAACGCAAAATTACTGGTACATTCCAATTGCCGAATTATAATTGGTATTTTTTATATTGGTTAGCCTTATAACCTAAAATGATGGGTTCGTTGTTATCGTCTTTTTGGCCCAGTAACGCGATGCAGCAAAAGAGTCTCGCCGTGGCGCATATGCGTCAAGCTAAGGAATACATTTATTGACCCAACAGCATTGCTACTATTGAGTTTCCGTTGCGTCGCACTCTTGTACTTTTGTTCTCTATGCGACTTTCAGAACTCAGTTGCTTTTTTTCCTTGCAAATGAAAGCGAAGATTATTCGGCAACGCATTAATATTTAAAACTATTTACTAAATCCTTATTGCAAGACAACCTAAAACCATTACTGGCAAACACTTTCAGCGATTTTTATTAAAAATTAGCTCGACGCATATGCGCCGTGGCGGGAAGTAAAGCCTAATTGAAATTATACAGCTGGGCCAATAAAATAAAAAAAGAGAATACAGTTACGCATTCTCTTTTTTGTGGAGCTGAGGGGAATCGAACCCCTGTCCAAACACAATCACCATAAGTTTTCTACATGCTTATTTCATTATTAATTGTGGGCGCATAGCAGGAAACGAACAAACCAACTATGCACTTAGCTGTATGGTCTTAAGCCGCAGTCACAGCCTTCTGCAGCAGCATCCTGTGTTTGATTTGAGTCGGCGGCGGCACATGGAAACAGGCTAACCTGTGCTGCGGCCCAAATGACTACTTAATCACTGATTAGGCAGCCATGGCATACTGAGTATTGCCATTTGAGTTTTGAGTATTCAGATTAAAGTGCTAATTACCCAACGCACTGCATGCTTACACCTACCGTAACCTATGCTGTCAAAACCGGTGCAGCCCCAAAAGAGTTTACAGTTTGTAGTTTACAGTTTAATACAATTTTTTTTAGCCGGGCTAAAGAATATAAATTAACCATTGTTGCGTCGCACACTTGTGCGGCAACAATCCTGTCAGCTTTCAACAGCCTGGCTTACATTCAAAGAACTTAATAAATAAACGAACAGCAAATTTACAATAGAAAATTTCGCATTCCAAATGAGAATGTTTTTAGAAGCTGTCTCAAAAGTAGTATTTCACGCAGAGGCGCCGTAATCGCTTAGCATTGAACCATTGAAAATCAATCTCTGCGTTCTAAGCGCCTCTGCGGTATTATTTCAATTCTGCACTTTTGCGACAGCCACTTGGGTGAGGTTTCTCTTTTCCGTAGCTTCAACGCCATGAATAATCTAAAATCGCCGCTTACTGTATACATGGAAAATATTGATGCTTTTCAAAAAGAACACAATATTTTAATTCAAAAAAGAACACGTATTGGCTGGCTTCGTTTATTGATCGTTGCTGCAACTGTATTGATGGCTTACTTAACCTGGCATTCAGCAATATGGCTCATCGTTTCATGTATTATTGCCGGCATCGGATGCTTTCTTTACGCAGTAAGCATTGATACCGATACAAGAGCAACAATCACCAATCTTGAAAGGCTGATTGCAATTAATAATGAAGAAATAAAAATTCAAAATGGAGATTATTATACAAGAGAAGATGGAAAAAACTTAGAGCCTGCGCACCATGCCTATGCACAGGATCTGGATATATTTGGTACGGCTTCAATTTATCAATATATCAACCGCTGTACCGCAGAACAAAGTAAACAGTTACTGGCAGCGCATTTACTTCAGCCGCGGCAAAAAGAGCAAATACTCAAAACACAGGAAGCTGTAAAAGAATTTAGAGAAAAGTTGCAGTGGAGACAGCAATTTCAGGCATATGGAATGGAGCATCCGGTTACAAAAAGAATGGAACAAAGAATCATTGACTGGCTGCAGCATCCAGCTACTTTTCAGGAGCCTTTCTGGAAATCGGTCCGCATCCTGGTTCCTGCGTTTGCATTAACCTGTACCGCCCTTTATACTGCAGATATTATTCAGTCTGCTGTATATTCACTAATTGTTTTTGCATGTTTTCTTTTTGCATTTTCACTCAGTAAAAAAATACAGGCAACTTATGCGCTGCTGTCGAAAACGGTAGCAGAAATAAACACAGTTTACCATCAGATGGTTCAACTGGAAAAAGAGAACTTTTCAAATCAATTTATTAACACAGTTAAACAAAGTATTGAAAGTAAAGACACAGACAAAGCTTCCTTAGAAATTTTTGAGCTTAAAAGTGTTCTTAACCGTTTTGATGTGCGGTTGAACGTATTTGCATTCTTTTTTCTCAATACTTTTTTGTTATGGGATCTTTGGCAGATGCTCGCCCTGAATAAATGGAAAATCAAAAATCAACAGGCTGTTCCTTTCTGGTTTAAAGCTATTGCTGAAACAGAAGTTATTTCAAGCCTTGCTTCACTTGCGTTTAATAAACCCCGGTGGTCTTTTCCTGAAATAGTTGATGAGCATTTTACTTTGCGTGCAAAGCAAATCGGTCATCCACTCATCGTTGCCAACCAAAGAGTTGACAATTCTATTTCCATTGAAGGCACTTCAAAAATTGCATTGATAACCGGCTCTAACATGGGAGGCAAAAGCACTTTTCTAAGAAGTGTTGGCGTAAATATGGTACTTGCTTTGTTGGGCTCTCCGGTATGTGCCGAAAGCTTTACCATTTCCCAGGTGCAGTTGATGAGCAGTATGCGTATAGCTGATAACCTTGCTGAAAACACTTCCACTTTTTATGCAGAATTAAAAAAGCTGCAGCTGATAATAGAAGCGGTAAACAGGAAAGAAAAGATATTTATTCTGCTTGATGAAATTCTTCGCGGCACCAATTCGTTTGACCGCCACACAGGTTCAAAAGCATTGATAAAACAATTTATAAAACAAAAGGCAGTAGCCATCATTGCCACGCATGATGTTGAATTAACTATTCTTGAGGAGCAAAGCCCGCAGGCTATTACCAATTATCATTTTGACGTGCAGGTAGATAAAAACGATGAACTCTTCTTCGATTTTAAACTGAAAGATGGCATCTGTAAAAGCATGAATGCTTCTATCTTAATGAAGAAGATTGGTATTGAAATTGTTTGAACCGGCTACAAACGATATGAACATTTAATTGAAAAAATACAAAAGGAATTCAGGTTGTAAAGCCTGAATTCATTTTAATCTTATAAATCTATCCTGTCCAGTTTACTTAAACAACCGCCAGAAATCAAGCCCCAGCGCATAGGCCATCAGGCCAAGCAATAAAACCATACCCACCATTTGGGCGTACTCCATAAACTTGTCGCTGGGTTTGCGGCCGGTGATCATTTCCACTATTGTGAATAATGCATGACCGCCGTCGAGAGCAGGAATTGGTAATATATTCATGAAAGCAAGAATAATGGAAAAGATGCCGGTAAGCGTCCAAAATCTTTCCCAATCCCATACACCAGGAAAAGTATTGCCAATGCTTATTACGCTGCCCAATGAATCGCTGGCATTTACTTTACCGGAGAAAATTTGGCCAATGCCGGCAATGTATTTACTTAGCGTAGCAAAACATTGCTGAAAGCCTATAGGCACAGCTTCGAAAAAAGTATAAGTATGTATTGTTGTTCCAAACAAAGCACCTGGAGTCTTAAAACCAAAGCCTAAGGCACCTTGATCATTGAGTTTTACTTTTACGTTAACTGTATCCAGTCCGCGCAAAACACTAACGGGTACTTCCACATTTTTCATACCCTTTTTAAGGTCAGTAAACTCATTAAAATAGATAAAGGGCCTGTTATTAAAAGCAATGAGCTGATCGCCTTTTTTAAAATTTCCCTGTGTAAAAACCGCGGTAGATAAAACCGTGTCTACAATTACCGGGAAGCGGATACCTACAAAATTTTGAAGTTTATTTTTATTTAGTTCATTAACAAATCCGTCTGGAATTTTAAGTTCCTGCTTTGCTCCTCCACGTTCAATCTCAAGGCTGGTGGCTTCGTTTAACATGATATCTACCGGAAGCGTACCAAAATTATCTACAGGCTTGCCGTTGATTGCTACAATATTGTCGCCATCTTTAATACCTATTTTTGCCCCAAGCGAATCTGCGTAAACACCATATTTAAGATTTTTAGCTGGCAGGTATTCTTCTCCCCAGACCCAGGTGATTCCTATAAAAATTACGATGGCCAGCAAAACGTTTACTATTACACCCCCAACCATAATAATCAGGCGTTGCCAGGCAGGTTTACTTCTAAATTCATAGGGCTGTGGGGGCAGTTTCATTTGCTCTTTATCCATACTTTCATCTACCATGCCGCTAATTTTTACGTAGCCGCCAAAGGGTATCCAGCCAATACCATATTCGGTTTCACCTACTTGCTTTTTCCAAAGGCTAAACCATGGATTAAAGAAAAGATAAAATTTTTCTACCCGGCATTTAAACCAGCGGGCGGTAACAAAATGCCCCAGCTCGTGCAGGGTAACAAGTATAGAGAATGAAAGAATAAATTGTAAAGTTTTAATACCAACACTGCCCCAGTCTATCGTTAAAAGCATATTTTATTTTTTATTTTTTCAGCTTATTTATTTCTTTTCAGCTTTTTTTGTTTGCAATTTGCGGCTTCGCTACCCAGGTGCTCACTTGTTTGTTTTTATTATGCTTCGAAAGCGTATAACGCTAGCACCGGGCATATTAGAAACGTTTCCGCAACACAGGCTGCAGCTGATTTTTGTTCTGCAGTACAAGAGTGCGACGCAAGTAAAGTTGCACAATGATACAAATGTTGGGCTCATAAAAAAATAACCCGTCACTTTTTAACAGCTTTACATTTGAATTAAAGTGGCGGCGAAGTTACGTGCCTCACCATCGCTTTCAAAGTATTCTTCGAGCGTGGGGTTTGCTATAAAGGAAATTTTGTTCATGGTACGTTCCACCATTTCGGTAATATCGAGAAAGCCGATGCGGTTGCGGAGAAAGGCAAAAACGGCAATTTCGTTGGCGGCATTTAAGATGCAAGGCATATTACCACCTTTATTTAGTGCTTCAGTGGCGAGTGTAAGGTTGCGAAAAGTTTTTACATCGGTCTCTTCGAAATTGAGCGTGTTGGGCTTTTTAAAATCGTAACGGGGAAAATTGCTGGCGATACGCTGCGGATAAGCCAATGCATATTGAATGGGCAGTTTCATATCGGGCAGACCCATTTGCGCTTTTATGCTGCCCTCTTCAAATTGCACCATGCTATGTATAATACTTTGCGGGTGTATGATTACCTGTATCTGTTCTGGCTTTAAGTTGAAAAGCCATTTGGCTTCAATCATCTCAAGACCTTTGTTCATAAGCGTTGCTGAGTCGATACTTATTTTGGCGCCCATTGTCCAGTTGGGATGCTGCAGTGCATGATCTCTTTTTACATTTACCAGAAAATTGGGCTTTTTGCCAAGAAAGGGGCCCCCACTGGCTGTAAGGATTATTTTTTCAATTTTATTTCTTCCCTCGCCAACCAGGCATTGAAAAATAGCCGAATGCTCACTATCTACAGGTATAACAGGCGCTTTTTTTTCTGAGGCTTTTCGCATAACGATATCCCCTGCTACAACGAGTGTTTCTTTATTGGCCAGTGCAATGGTTTTACCATTTTCTATTGCGCTGAGTGTAGATTTTAAGCCGGCAAAACCAACGATTGCTGCAATCATAATATCGTAACAATCCATACCTGCAACCTCTTCCAGCGCATCTTCGCCACAAAATACTTTTACCGGTGTTTTTGCGAGTGCCTCTTTTACTTTCTGATATTTTTTTTCATCACCAATAACCACCATATTTGGATTAAAGAGCAGTGATTGCTTTATTAAAAGTTCATCATTGGTATGGGCGGTAAGTATTTCAACTGAGAATTTTTCGGGATGGGCAGCAATAACTTCCAGTGCCTGCGTTCCGATAGAGCCTGTTGAACCGAATATAGCAATACGTTTTACTTGTGTCATTAGAGATGTGGATTGTCAAACTACGCCAATAGCGGTAAAGATAACAGAATTAGAAAAGACGAAGAAAGGGAAAAATTTCGGCATCGGCTGCCAGTAGGAATTGAAGGGGTAACAGAATCAATTACCAAAAAGGTATTTCAGTGGCATCAAATTCCTTTCTTTTAAGCTGATCTGGTAACTAAACAAAAAACCCCAACTAAATTGTTGAGGTCTTTTACCTGCGTGGTGTGAGCCGGGATTGAACCGGCGACACAAGGATTTTCAGTCCTTTGCTCTACCAACTGAGCTACCGCACCATCCTTTTTTTAAGTGAAATTTCCGCATTTTTTGCAGTGCCTTCATTCAAATAAGGCTGCAAATATATGTTTGAAAACCAAATTTCAAAAATCAAATTCTTA
>JBBRDW010000095.1:0-18019 GCA_038203525.1 Chitinophagales bacterium
CGAAGACAAAAGCTGGTAACCTAATAAAAAATATAAACAGAACATGAATCTTTCTGCGTTGATATTGTTTTCAAGGCTGCTGATAATAGCTGAGGCAGTGGCCGCTATTACAGGTTTTATAACTTGGCGCAAATGGAAGGATAGTTATTTAAGGTGGGCACCCTTTTATCTTGCAATTATTGTAGTACTTGAACTCTCAGAAAGGTTGCTAAGAGATTATGGCGATCCCGCTATCGCTTCTTTTATTTTGCAAACATCTGTGCTTACCGAAATACTTTTTATGCATTGGCTTTTTTATAAAACGCTGCATAAAAAAATAATTATTGCAGGAGCTTGCATTTATGTTTTGAGTTTTGTAATGGAAAGATTTTTAATACAGAACAATGCCTATTATTTTCAATCGCTTTCTTATACAATTGCGAACCTGCTTATACTGGTTTATTTATTGATATATTTTTTACAGCTGGTAAAAAGTGGAAGGATATTGTACTTTAAAAGTATTACCGTATTTTGGTTTGCGCTTGGTATGCTGGTTTTTTATTTGGGTACTTTTCCGTTTTACGGTCTGTATAATGAACTAAGTAAAAACCTTGATTTATTTGTGCCGCTTGCATGGGTTGCAACGTCGTTAAATTATGCTATGTATCTATTATTCATAACAGGTTTTATATGGGGCAAGGCTCGCTGATTATTTTTATTGTGCTGGCGTCTGTTATTTTTCTGGTGTTTATTACCGGCTTGTTCCTGTTTATATACCAATACCGCAAAAGAGTTATTATGTTCGAAAACGAAAAACAGTTACTGGCACTTGCCGGTATTTTAAAAGGGCAGGAAGAAGAGCGCAGCCGCATGGCTAAAGACTTGCACGATGGGCTTGGCGGAATGCTGAGTGGTATAAAATTAAATTTATCAGCTATGCAGGGCAACCTTATTGTTAGCGAAAAAGATACACAGCTCTTTTCAAAATCTATTGTACAGCTCGATAATGCTATTACCGAAATGCGCCGTGTTGCACACAACATGATGCCCGAGGCTTTGCTTAAATTCGGGTTAGCAGAAGCTATACAAGACTACTGCGATGGCATTAATGAAAGCAATATGGTAAAAATGAAATTTACGCAATTAGCTTCGCAACAAACGATGGAAAAATCAGTTGAAGTGGCGCTATACCGCATTATACAGGAGCTAAGCAACAACGCCATTAAACATGCTGCTGCACAAAATATTTTTATTCAAATAGATACACATGAGAAAGGTATATCGCTAACCGTAGAAGATGACGGAAAAGGTTTTAATACAACGCATCTTGCAACAATTAAAGGAGCAGGTTTACAAAATGTACAGGCAAGAATAGATTATTTAAAAGGAAGTTTAGATATTGATTCGGCACCCGGCAAAGGAACTTCTGTTAACATTGAAATACCATTGTAAAATGCCTGAGACAACTATAAAAATATTACTGGTAGATGATCACAGCATGGTGATTGAAGGCATGAAAGCAATTCTTTCACAAATACCATCGGTAGAAATTGTTGGTGCTGCCTTAAACGCTTTAGAAGCCATTGCTTTACTCAAAATAAATAAAGCGGATATTGCTTTTGTTGATATTAACCTTCCGGATATAAGCGGCACAGAACTTTGTACCAAAATAAAAAAAGAGTTTCCCGCCACGCATGTCATCGGCCTCAGCACTTTTAAACAACGCAGTTATATTTCTCAAATGATTGCCAATGGCGCATCGGGTTATCTGCTTAAAAGTGCGAACCGGGAAGAAATTGAAGAAGCCATAAATGCTGTAATGGAAGGTAAAATGTATTTCAGTTCCGGCATAAATACGCAACAGGAAAGCGTTTCAGCCGATGAGCCGCCAACGCTTACCCGCCGCGAAAAAGAAATTATTAAAATGATTGCACAAGGAATTAAAAGTAATGAGATAGCAGAAAAACTATTTCTAAGCCCTTACACTGTAGATACACACCGCAAAAATTTGCTTACCAAATTCGATGCGGGAAACACTGCAATCCTTATTAAAAAAGCTGCTGATTTCGGGCTGCTTTAAAAATTGGTACACGCTGGTATTTTGAGTAAATTTTTTAGCCCGGCAGTAGATATTTCATAGCGTCATTCTTGCGTCGCACTCTTGTACTCTTATTTCTATATTACAGCTAAATACAAAAACCTGAGACGGTAAAAGAGGCATTGAAACAACTTGCTTTTATTCACAATCGCAAGGCCATTCCTTGCCAATATCTATTACAGTAACCACTGTTACTTCATCGCTGCAGGGTGCGAATATGATACGTACTTTCTGCCGGTCGTTTGTAGTGCCTTCTACTGCATATTTCTTGTTGCAGTCATCGCCCTGCAGTTCGCTTTTGCTATAATTTATTTTTCCATCTTTCAGTATTTCTTTTACTTCTAATTCGTCAATATGCCTGCAGCCCATGCGGCAGCGGGCATGTTTTGAGTAATTGATATGAGATGGGTTCCGGTCTAAACCGCGGGCTGTATTGTTATCGTCTTTTTTGGGTGGGTTATTATTTTTCTTAGGCTGCTGTACATGCGTAACAGTTGGTTTTACTTCTGCCTTATTGTTGTTGCATTTTTGAATTGCCAGTGCTGCAACTGCCAGTACAACTAAAATAAAAAATGGTAAAGCTTTTTTCATGTGCATCATTTATTAGAAAGTACTGCGGTTGTAGCCAACAATTTAAAATCAAGCTACAATTTAAATTTTATTCTGGTATTATAGTTTTGCTAACAAGCGCTGACCGGGCTGTTTGTATTTACACTGCTGCTTGAAATAATAAAAGCACAAGAGTGCGACGCAACGAAGACGCTATGAAATACCCAATGCCGGGCTCAAAAAACAATATGTTGAAAACAACCGCTGTTTCAAAAAATTGCAACCGGTTTTAATCAAGCCTTTTGAAAGCATCTCCGCGTATTCGGTTAGCGTAATTGGCTACAGAATCCATAAGTATTTTATTCTTGTCGGGATGTAACTGATAATAATCGTAGCTATTATAGAAGGTCTTTTTATCAATATTATGTATGGTAAATACTTTTTGATAAAGCGCCATTTTTTTAAGTTGAATACTGCCAGTATCTTTTTTATACAGGTTTTGGGCGAGTGCATCTGCATGTGCCATATCCCAAACAATGGTTTTCATTGTATCGATACTCATAACATCATTGGGAATATCGTTTTGCCTGGAACAGGCCATTAGAAAACCTATTGCTATAAGAATTGACAAATGCTTCATATGCTATTTTAATTCTGAAGTGTACTTGGCCGAATTTGCAATATCGAGTTGTGATAAAATATTTCTTGCCTTGGCTTTGGATGCGGGGTCTGATTTTTTAAAAACACCAATTAGTTCGTCGCTCCTGCTTTGAAGGAAAAACTGAAGTATCATTGTATTGGCGTTTTGCTGATTAAAATCCTGCAAATCGCTTAATGCGCCTAGTACATTTACTCTTGCAGTAATTTCATTATCGTATAAAAGGTCTAGACCTGTGCGGTAGTAATCGTATAATATATCGTGTATCTCGTTTAGCTTATTACTGGTAACATTGGTTGCAAGCCAGTAACGGTTTCTTACGCCATCGAAAGCTTTCCAGCCGCTGATACTTTTTTCTTCCGGCGCATTGTTTACAATATTAAGCGCCTTTTTAAAATAATTCTCGCCTCCTTTTGCTTCGAAAGAATCGTAGTCAAGCCCCACAATCATGTAGGCATAAAACCCAAACAATGCAGTAAGATTACCAGTTAAAGGATCGGTACCGCCAATACGGTTTTCGTTAAACTCTACGGGCTGATATTCCTGGTATTTAAAAGTAACATCACCATCCTGAAAGTTTACCAGCGGGCTTTGATATGTTGAATTAAATATTGGCCTTGCTGCCTGAACAGTGAGCGTAGCTTTATAAACATTGTCATCGGACACACTTTGCAGGTTGAGTAGAAAATTACATTGTATTTTCTCTTGTGGCTGAAATATATCGCTTGTCCATTTGCGGTTATTAAGCAGGGTGGTAAGCTGTGTTTGCATTGTAGTAAACACATTCTTATTTATGTTGCTGCTAATCTGTTGAGAAAGCACCGTTACTTTTGCCTGCAGTTCCTGAGCTTTTGAATTGACAGAACAAAATACTACCACAATAATCAGCAATTTTCTATTGGCCATTTATTTTCTTTATTATAATGTTTACGATCTCTTCGGCTATCACTTTTTTAGAAGCAAGGCTTAAAGCAAATTCACTTTCGTCAGCATCAAATATGGTTACTTTATTGCTATCATAACCAAAGCCTGTTTCAGGGTCGTTTAAAGAATTCAACACGATCATATCCGCATTTTTAGACTTTAATTTCTGAAGGGCGTTTTCTTTTTCATTATTGGTTTCCAATGCAAAACCAACGAGCAGCTGTCCGGGCTTTTTTAAACCTCCCAGCGTTTTTAGAATGTCCTTTGTTTTTGAAAGCTCCAGTGTAAGCAAGGTATCCTTTTTCTTTATTTTACGGGCTGAAACAACTACGGGTGTATAGTCCGCAACAGCGGCGCTCATTACAGCAATATCAATTTGCGCAAATACATCTATACATGCAGTATACATTTCTTCAGCCGATCTTACACTAATTACATCGATCCCCTTAAATGCTGTTTGTTCTTTGGTTGGCCCGGTAACCAGTTTAACCGCGGCTCCTTTCGTATAAAATGCTTCTGCAATTGCAAATCCCATTTTGCCTGATGAATGATTTCCTATAAAACGTACAGGATCTACTGCCTCGTATGTAGGACCGGCTGTAACCAGTATTTTTTTTCCGGTAAGCTCATTGCCTCGAAAAAATTGTTCGGTAATAAACTGCACAATGTTTTCGGGTTCGGCCATTCTGCCTTCACCAAATAAACCACTGGCCAATTCTCCTTTTCCCACATCAATGACGTGATTGCCATAAGACTGCAGCAATTCAAGATTTCTTTTGGTAGAAGGATGATGCCACATGTCTTCGTCCATTGCAGGTGACACAACAACGGGACAGGTAGCCGATAAATAAACGGCCAGCAAAAGGTTATCGCACTGGCCCGACGCCATTTTTGAAAGCGTATTGCAGCTCAATGGCGCAATAAGCATAAGATCGGCCCAGCGGCCAAGCAAAACGTGGTTGGCCCAGGTATCTTCATCAAAAAGATCAATGAGTACTTTATTGTTTGTAAGGGTGCCCAATACCAATGGCGATACAAAACTTTTGGCTGCCGGCGTCATCACTACTTTTACCTCGGCTCCGGCTTTTACCAGAAGCCGCACCAGCAAAATAGATTTATAAGCTGCTATGCTTCCTGATATGGCGAGCAATATTTTTTTACCCTTCAGCATTTTGTATTTCTTATAGATGAATTTTTATTTTATGCACCGAGCTGCATTGCTACTATTAAACCCGGTTGCGTCGCACTCTTGTACGTTCGGATTAAGTATAAACAATGAACATTGAACAATGTACTCTTTGCCTATTGCCTCTTTGCCTTGTTGCCTTGTTGCCTCGTCTTTTGAACGTACAAGAGCGCGACGCAACCAAAGCTAAATACATATTCTTATGCCCGGCTCAAAAAATTACTTCAACCAATTATTTATAAGCGATTACAGACCTCTAAAATAACAAAAAACGACAGTGTTTGTACTGCCGTTTTAAATATTAAAAAAATAACAACCTTATCTAAAAAGGTCTTCTTCTGTATTGACGCGGTGGTACACTTTACCTTCAAGAAACTCCTGTGTTGCAAGAATTGCTGCATTGGGCATTTTTTCGTAAGCTCTGGAAATTTCTATTTGTTCTTTGTTTTCGTGAATTTCTTCCAGGCTATCGGTATGAGTGGCAAATTCTTCCAGTTTATTGTGCAACTCTTCTTTTAGCGAAATATTTATCTGGTTAGCCCTTTTCGAAATAATGGCGATTGAACCATACAGGTTGCCTGTTGGCGCCTTAATTTCGGCAAGGTTTTTAGCCTCAATAACATTGGGGGTATTAGCGCTTAGATGCTTCCTTAATTTGTTCATTTTGCAGATTTTTTATGCTGTTTTCGGAAAATACTTTATACTTATTTACATCGGTGGCAAGTTTGCTTTCTGTAAACCGTTCGGTGAAATCGGAACACTCTGAAATTACTTTCTCATATCTTTCGGTCTGCTTATCAACAAAACTACCTTGAGCATATTTATAATAGGCCTTAATAGCGTTGAGCTTGTATTCATCACTTTTTTCTGAATCTGGGTAATTTTCAAGCAGGCTTGCAAATGCTACTGCAGCGGCTTTAAACCTGCTGAGGTCATAATATAACAAAGCAGCTTTAAATTCTTTTGTTTCTAATTTTGTGCGGCACTCATCAATAATAGCAGTGGCTTCTTTAACTCTCGAAGACTCAGGATGTGTGTTGATAAACGACTGCATTAAAGAAATTGCCTTGGCGGTTGTTGTTTGGTCGAGATCTACCTTTGGCGATTGCTTATAGTAAGAATAGCAACGCATATAATCAAACTCTTCTACCCTTGGACTGTTGGGAAAGTTTTCGGTAAAAGTTTTAAACAGGCTTTCTGCATTTACGTAATCCTTTTGGTAGTATGCGCAGTAAGTATATTTGTAAAACATATCCTCATATTTATCAGATCCTCTGTAAAAAGGCATTATATCCTCAAATATTTGTTGGGCAACATTGTATTTTTTGGCAGCATAATACTGCTCGGCCATCTTTAGTTTATACTCATTATCCTTGCTTTTTAAAACTTTACCCAGTTTCGAAGCGCATGACGCAAAAAGCAGGGATGCAAGTAACAGTTGAATTACAATTTTCATAAAGTTGGCGAAGTTATGTTTTTGTGGCAAATTATACTATACAAAATTCTAAATCGCTGTTAATCAGTTAATAAAAATGTAAAACGTTCGCAAAACTGCCAATGAGTATTAAACAGGCAACAAAATTGTTTTAAAGATGTTGGAAACATTTTAATGACGTGGATGCAAAAAAGAATTAATCCGAATATTATTAATCTATTTTTGTAACCCCAAAAAAATCAAATATGAATAAGATTTACGCATTGTTTATGATCTTAATGGTATGTACGGGATTGGCAAAAGCTCAAAACGACCCAAACGCAAAAAAAGTTTTAGACGGGGTAAGTGCAAAATTGAAAACACTTAAGGGTGTTACCGCTAATTTCTCCTACACAACAAAAGATAGAAAAAATGTATTGAGAGGTTCTGTAAAGGGCCAAATCAGTATTAAAGACCAAAAGTATTATATCAAACAGGGAACCACGGAGATATTTTGCAACGGAAGCAAAATATGGAATTTCGACGGTTCAACTGAGGTAACCGTTGCCGATGTAGACAATGAAGATAATAAAATGCTTACTCCTCAAAAATTACTTTCCAATTTTTATGATGAGGATTTTACTTACAAGCTAAAGTCAAGCGCCGGCAGTTTTCATGAGATCGTGATGCTGCCAACAGACAAAAGGAAAAATTTTAAACAGGTAACTATTTTCGTTGACAAGAGTAAAAGCCTTATTTCCAAAGCAAAAGTTATTGACAAAAGCGATAACATTATTGAGTTCACACTCACAAATATTAATTCGTCGACTACACTTACCGATTCAAAATTTGCTTTCGATCCGTCAAAACATCCGGGTATAGAAGTAATTGAACAATAAAAAATGAAACCGCTGCATAGCGGTTTTTTTGTTTGCTTAACTCATTTTTTTCTGCCATTTTTACGCTGTAATGAGCAAAAAAATTATTGTAACAATTGACGGCTACTCTTCCTGTGGTAAAAGTACGGTTGCCCGCCAGCTTGCCAGGCACCTAAACTATGTTTTTATTGACAGCGGCGCAATGTACCGTGCCGTAACCCTCTACTTTTTACGCAATCACATTGACTCTAACAGCAGAAAAAAGGTTGCCGAAGCACTTGCCAATATCGATCTTGAGTTTATTTACAATAGTCAAACCAACCAAAGCGACATTTTTCTCAACGGTGAAAATGTAGAGGCATTGATAAGGGATATGCTCGTAAGCGAAAACGTAAGTAATGTGGCCACAATAAAAGAAGTTCGCGAATTTGCTGTAGCGCAGCAACGTAGAATGGGCGAAAAAAAAGGCATCGTAATGGATGGAAGAGATATTGGCACGACCGTATTTCCCAATGCAGAACTAAAAATATTTATGACAGCAGATACTGCTGTACGGGTTGAAAGAAGATTTAAGGAATTGTACGAAAAGAACCCCAATATTACCATTGAAGAAGTAAAGAATAATCTTGAAATGCGGGACTATATTGACAGTAACAGGGAAGTGAGCCCACTTCGCAAAGCCGATGATGCGCTTGTTCTTGACAACTCAAACCTAACCATAGATACACAGTTAAAAATTGCACTAAAATGGGTAGATGAAAAAACAGACCAATAAAAACTAACTTAAGGCACCCCATTCAAAAAAAAATTTTGCGCAGCATTTGAAAAAAATAAAGCTCCCGTTACATCTTGCGCCCGCCTAATAGTAGGAGTACCAATCCTATTTGTTTGGTTTACGCATCTGCAGGTAATATCCACACGATAACCATAACATACAAAGCAATTCAACTTTCCTTCTAACTCAAAAATATCTTTAGTTGAACAAATCTTAATCCATTTCTACAAACGCTAACAATTGTTATCTTTGCGGCGCATTTTTAAATTTTATATTCAAACATTTCGAATGAAAGAAATATATATAATTTCCGCAGTACGTACACCTCTGGGCAGTTTTGGAGGCTCACTTAAAGAATTTTCAGCAACCAAACTGGGTGCCATCGCTATTAAAGGGGCAATAGAAAAAGCCGGCATAAAACCAGATCAGGTGCAGGATGTATTAATGGGTTGCGTTATTCAGGCAAACCTGGGGCAGGCACCTGCACGCCAGGCCGCAAAATTTGCCGGCCTGCCAAACGAAGTAAATTGTACCACCATCAACAAAGTCTGCGCAAGTGGAATGAAAGCCATTGCACAGGCTGCACAAAGTATTTTGCTGGGCGATGCAGATATTGTAGTTGCCGGCGGAATGGAAAGTATGAGCAATGTTCCCTTTTATGTGGAGACTATGCGCTGGGGTAATAAATACGGCAATAGTTCGCTTATTGATGGACTGGCAAAAGATGGCCTTACAGATGTTTATGATGGCAAAGCAATGGGCACGGCAGCAGAAATGTGTGCATCAACCTGCGGCGTAAGCCGGGAAGCACAGGACGGCTTCGCAGTTGAAAGCTATAAACGCAGCCAGGCCGCATCTACATCGGGCAAGTTTGATGACGAAATTGTGCCTGTGGAAATTCCGCAACGCAAAGGTGCGCCGGTAATATTCTCTAAAGACGAGGAGCCCTTCAATGTAAAATTTGATAAGATTCCCGAATTAAAAGGAGCGTTTGTAAAAGACGGAACAGTTACCGCAGCCAACGCAAGTACCATGAATGATGGCGCTGCAGCATTGGTTTTAATGAGCAAAGAAAAAGCTGAAGAATTGGGTTTAAAACCCATTGCAAAAATAATTTCCTATGCAGATGCGGAGCAGGCTCCCGAATGGTTTACAACAACGCCATCATTGGCGGTGCCTAAAGCAGTGGCCAAAGCAGGTTTAACCATGAACGATATAGATTTCTGGGAACTCAACGAAGCCTTTGCCGTAGTAGGAATAGAAAACAGCAAACGCATGCAACTGGATCCTGCAAAAGTAAATGTAAATGGAGGTGCTGTATCGCTTGGGCACCCGCTGGGTTGCAGCGGCGCAAGAATTATCGTTACACTTATTAATGTATTAAAACAAAATGGCGGCAAATACGGCGCGGCTGGTATTTGCAATGGCGGTGGCGGCGCAAGTGCAATGGTAATAAGCCTTCCATAGATTCAACGGTTTAAAAATTTATTGAAACTCCCTGGTATTTCAGGGAGTTTTTATTTTGTTTGAACATGCATTTGGAGCATTTGAAGGATGGCATGGATTGCACTATTATTATGAAGATCCGCTATTTTTTAAAAGACAATTATTAGCCCGTCTGCATTGCTACTATATTGCTTTACTTGCGTCGCACCCTTGTACTTGAGAATATAATTGGGCACAGTTCGGCAACTTTACAATAGCAGCAATCGCTTCAGCGCAAATAGCGGAATGCAATCAATAAACTTTAATAACTGCTCTTAAAAAACTTAAACTGAAGCAGTTAAAAAACCTGGGAACGCTAAAGCTAAATAGAAGTACAAAAGAAGAACGGATTGCGACGCAACGAAGATGCCATGAAAAGATTAGCCGGTATTAATACTGACTTTATAAAAGTTGTTTTCAAAATTTATTAATTAGAAAAACGGCCATTCAATAAACTTAAAAGAATATTATCAACAATATAGTAGCATTAACGTTGTTATGTTGTTAGATTTACCAATTCTGTTAAAACAAATAATTTTGATGCAGTAGCTCACAAATAAAAATATGATGGACATAAACAATACAAAAACACTGGGCGAGTTAAAGAAAAGCGGTTATAAACCCCTCTCGGTTAAAGATGAACTAAGAAAAAATCTTGTAGAAAAATTAACCAACAAAGAGATTACTTTTCCTGGCATTATCGGTTACGATGATTCCGTAATTCCAGACACAGAAAGAGCTATTTTAAGCAGGCATAATATATTATTCCTTGGCCTTCGCGGACAGGCAAAAACGCGTATGGCAAGGCAAATGACACTGTTGCTGGACGAATATATTCCGGTTGTGGCTGGCAGCGAAATAAACGATGACCCACTAGCGCCACAAAGCAAATATGCAAAAGATTTTATTGGCGCCCACGGCGATGAAACACCCATTCATTGGCTGCACAGAAGTGAGCGATATGGCGAAAAACTTGCCACACCCGATGTTAGCGTTGCGGATTTAATTGGCGATATTGACCCCATAAAAGCAGCCAATCTTAAATTAAGTTTTGCAGATGAAAAAGTGATCCATTATGGTATCATTCCGCGCAGTAACAGAGGCATATTTGTGATAAACGAAATTCCCGATTTACAGGCACGCATTCAGGTGGCGCTCTTTAATATTCTGGAAGAGGGTGATATACAGATTCGTGGTTTTAAACTGCGTATGCCGCTGGATATTTTGTTTGTATTTACCGCCAACCCCGAAGATTACACCAATCGCGGCAGTATTGTTACGCCATTGAAAGATCGTATACAAAGCCAAATACTAACGCACTATCCAAAAGATATTGACACATCGCTTTCCATTACAGAACAGGAAGCAAACATAAACGCTGCCCAGCAAAACCGGGTAAGCGTGAGCGACCTGGTAAAACGCCTTATAGAGCAGGTTGCATTTGAGGCACGAACAAACGAATATGTAGATAAAAAAAGTGGCGTAAGCGCAAGGCTAACCATTGCTGCATTTGAGAACGCCATCAGCAGCGCAGAGCGCAGAGCGCTGGTATACAAAGAAGCGCATACGCAGGTTTGGATAAGCGATCTCTCTGGCATTATTCCATCTATAACCGGTAAAATAGAACTGGTTTACGAAGGGGAACAGGAAGGTCCATACCAGGTGGCATTAAATCTTGTAGATAAATCTGTTCGCACTCAATTTCTGCAGTATTTTCCCAACCCTGAAGTTCAGAAAAAGAGAAAGATCACCGGCAAAGCATCTATGCAGGAAAAAGATGCCGACGGGCCGTATAAAACTATTACCCGATGGTTCGATAAAGGCAACCACCTCGATCTGATGGTTGATATGAAAGACTCCGAAAAAGTTGCCGCCCTTTACAGTGTAGATGGCTTATATGGTATTGTAAAAAAATACTTTCCGCAAGCCAATGAAAAAGAAAGTTCATTACTCATGGAGTTTGTATTGCATGGGTTAAGTACTTATTCCCTCATCAGCAAAAAAATAGTTGATGGTAAAATACAATTCAAAGATTTAATAGGCAGCATGATGAACCTCGATCCGCTTTCCATGGATGATGACGATGATTTAAACGACAGCGATTTCAGGTAAAATTATTGCGGTTTATATAAAAAAGGTTTGCAGTTTTGGAATACAATTTTGTTGTACCCGGCAGCAAACCTTTTTCAGCTTTACTTGCGTCGCACTCTTGAACTTTGGGTAGTAAGATGGAGCACTACTGTAGTTTTTTATTTTATTAGCAACCCTGCTTTTAACCCAAAAGTAGAAGAGAAACCGGGGCTTTTACCAAGTCTTGCATTGGCATAATTATATGCGGTTGTATTCTCATTTGGGTATAAATCATTCCCATTTTGCTTTTTATTATCGGCACCATATCCAAGGCCCCAGTAAACATCAATTAAAAATTTCTCACCAAAAACCCATTGCTTGCCAAACTCAATTTGTAAAGCCTCAAAGGTTACGTTCTGCTTTTCTGTTATATATTGATTATTGCCTTTGTCGGCGACACGGTTTTCACTGTAATTACCCAAATAAACTATTGGTTTTACATATCCGCCCTGCATTACATGTGTGAATCGGGTTCTGCCAAAAAGAAAATCAGGCCACTTATTAAATTTATAGCCGGCAGCCGCAAAAAAGCCAAATTGGTTTCTTTTTGTAGTTGTTATATCGTTGTAGTAGAAATTTAGTTGCTGGCTTTTCCCCAGTCCTATTAAGCCAAGGGTAAGTTCATAGCTTTTACCCACGCCAGTACTTTTTTCAAAGCTAAACGCTGAATAGCCTAATAAAGGTGCTAAAAAATCTATCTTAATTGCTTTTCGTGATTGACCGGTATAGTTGGCTGTATCTTTTAAATCGGTTATAAAATTATCTGTTCGGCCATCGCCATATATAATTTTATTTACAAGGTTTTTATCCAGTACGTAAACCGGGCCATTGTCATTGTCAGGCATCTTGTACTTAATTTCAGCAATACCAATTTCAATCACTTTTGCTTTAATAACCTGTCCGTTTCGTTTAACAATTTGGTCCTGGCAAAATACCATGCTACTAAAGAAAAGGCAGACTGCTAAAAAAAAATATTTCATTTATTTAGTTTGGATTCAAGGACAGCAAAATGAAACAAACTGTTGCACCCGGAAAACGTATACTTAAAAAATATTTACTTCCCTTTCTAATTCAATCCCAAATTTTCCTTTCACGCTCTCGATTATTTTTGTAGATAAATTATAAATGTCCTCCCCTGCTGCATTGCCATAATTCACAAGCACTAAAGCCTGTTGGGCATGGCAGCCTGCATCTCCGTTGCGGTAACCTTTCCAGCTGCATTGCTCTATCATCCAGCCAGCGGCCACTTTAGTCTGCCGGTTATCTATTGCATAGCCAACTATGTTTGGAAAAAGGATTTTTAACTTATCAAACGCAGTATTAGAAATGGTTGGGTTCTTGAAAAAACTACCGGCATTGCCAATCACTTTCGGGTCGGGCAGTTTACTCCTGCGAATGTTTATTACGGCCTGAGAAATGGCTTGAACAGATAATTCTTTTACCTGCATTCTATACAGTTCCTGTTCAATGGCGCCATAAGAAGTATTGAATACTGGTTTTTTGCGTAAACGAAAAGTAACATTAAGAATTACAAACTCATTTTTATGTTTTCGTTTAAAAACGCTTTCACGGTAACCAAACGCACAGTCATCAGCATTAAATTTTACAACTGTTTTCTCTCTTATATTAAACGCTTCCAGCTGATGAAAAATATCTTTTATTTCTACACCGTAGGCACCAATGTTTTGCATCGGGCTTGCTCCAACATTTCCCGGAATCAGGCTCAGGTTTTCAACACCGGCAAAATTGTTGTTGATGCAATACTGCACAAAGACATGCCAGTTCTCGCCTGCGTTGGCCTGTACATAATAAAATCCATCATCTTCTTTTATTAGTTTAATACCCTTGATTTCATTTTTTAAAACCAACCCGTCAAAATTTTTCGTAAAAAGAATGTTGCTGCCACCACCGAGGATCAGGATTTTTTGGTTTGTAGTTTGTAGTTTGTAATTGGCAAGCCGTTCCCGTAATCCATCTGCTGATGAAAAGTCTGAAAAATACCTGGCTTTTGCATCTATGCCAAATGTGTTATAATGCTTCAATGAAATATTTTCCTGAATTTGCATGAGCGAAAATAATTAAATATAAAAGCATAGGAGTATGTTTAGTAAGTCTAATATTTAAGGCAAACGTTTGTAAAATAAAAAACTGCCGCAAATTCCTTACTTTACAAAGCTGTTTAATCTACATTTATCTCAGCCTAAATTATTTTGTCAATGCAGGTGAAAAAAAATACATCCCGTCGTTCGTTTATTAAAAATTCTTTAGGCGCAGTTGCCGCCTTCACCATTGTTCCGAGGCATGTGCTGGGGCGTGGTTTTATTGCCCCAAGCGATCAGCTTAGCAAGGCGGTTATTGGCGTTGGCGGCATGGGCCGCAACCATTTTCCCTATGCAGGAACAAGGGTGGCAGCCATTTGCGATGTTGACCGTATCCATTTAAAAGAAGCCGCTGCCATGTTGCCGGCAGGTGTAAAAACGTTTACCGATTATCGCGATGTACTGCAGCTGCCAGAAGTTGATATTGTGCATATCGCTACTCCGCCGCACTGGCATGGAATTATAGCAGCAGATGCTGCCCGTGCAGGAAAAGATATCTGGTGCGAGAAACCTATGACCAAAACCATTGGCGAAGGCAAACGCTTAATAGAAGCCGTACAGCAGCATGGAAGAATATTTCGTTTAAATACCTGGTTTCGTTTTGAAGATATTTTTTATGGCATGAAGACGACGGTAAAACCAATTAAAAAATTGGTAGAAAGTGGCTTGCTCGGCTGGCCTTTAAAAGTTACCGTTAGCAAACATACCGGCTTCGACTGGAAATTTTATTGGGTAGGCAAAACCAACCTCGAAGTTATGAAACCACCCGAAGAACTTGACTATGATATGTGGCTGGGACCCGCTCCCTATAAGCCTTACAACCCGCATCGTGTACACCAGACTTTCCGTGGCTATTGGGATTATGATGGCGGTGGCCTTGGCGATATGGGCCAGCACTACATAGATCCCATACAGTATTTTTTGGGTAAGGATAACGACAGTCCTATCTCCGTTGAGATTGATGCGCCACAACAACATCCGGATGCGGTTGGCACCTGGCGCAGGATTGAATACACTTATGCCGATGGCTGTAAAATAATTCTTGATGGCGATGGCACCGATGTTAACGCTCCCTATATAGAAGGGCCAAACGGAAAATTATTTGCTGAGTTTAAATGCGATATTCCTGACTTTGAAAAAAAGTTAGCATCCTTGCCTGATCCGGAACCACAGGTTACCGACTTTGTGGAAGCAGTAACAAAGCGCAAAAAATTTGCTTTGAACGAGTCAAACGGTTACCGTTCGTGTACCATTATTAACATGGGCAAGGTTGCGTTGCAGCTTGGCCGTTCGCTAAAGTTCGATCCGGCAACGCAGCTCTTTGTAAACGATGAAGGCGCTAACCGTTTAATTGATCAACCGATGCGGGCACCATGGATAATTTAATTTTTTAGTAAGGAATTTTATTGGCCAATCATAAGAATATGAATGAAGCTTTAGTTGCGTCGCACTCTTGTACTTTCGAATTAAGAATGAACAATGAACAGCGAACAATGAACAATGAACTCTTTGCCTCTTTGCCTATTGCCTCTTTGCCTTGTTGCCTTGTTGCCTATTCTTCCGAACGTACAAGAGTGCGACGCAACTGGGTTTAATAGTAGCAATGCAGCCCGGTCCATAAAATATTTACTTTTTTACAAAGCAGTTTTTATTAATAAAATAATTTCAGTTTAAATCTTTTAACGCCAAAGCATATCATGAGAAAAATAATTTTTACAGCCATCATTTTTTTTCAGTTAAGTACCAACGTATCTGCACAACAGGCAACTTCACAAATTAATGGAGTGCTTTCTGCTATGCCCACGCAAAACAAACTGCTGCTTGAAAAAAATATGGAAGCCATTGCCGCAGTTGGTAAAAATGGAATTATTGAAATGGTTGCCATGTTTTCACCTGCTGGCAAAGGAGATAATACTTCTCTTGAATATGCAGTGAATGGATATTCGTATTATGTTATGCAACCTGGAAAAGAAACAGAAAGACAAATCGCTGTAAGTGCTTACTGCACTGCATTAGAGAAGTTAGTTGACAATACGAGCAAACAGTTTATCATAAAGCAACTGCAACAAACAGGAACGGATGAAGCAGTACCTACTCTCGCAAAATATTTGCATGATGAATATCTTTCTGGTCCTGCGGCAAGGGCTTTGGCACAGATCAATTCTGAGGCGTCGGCAAAAACTTTATTAAAAGCTTTAAAAAAGACAAACGGAAATATTCAAATGTCTTTAATAGAAGCACTTGGTTATACAAAATATACAAAAGCAACTGCGGCAATAAGCAAAGCTGCCAACACAAGTGACGAAAATCTTCGCCGGGTTTGTTTGTATGCACTTGCACGTATTGGCAATACTGCATCGGCAGAATTATTACAGTCAGCAGCGAAAAAAGCAGGTTATAATTTAGAGCACACAAATGCTACCGACGCATACCTCACTTATCTTAATGAACTGGCAGCAAACGGCAATAAAGAAACAGCAGAAAAGCTGGCAATGGAATTAATGACAGATGCAAATACGGCTAATCAAATTCATACAAAAACTGCTGCATTAAAAATACTGGTTGATATACAGGGAGAGAAAAGTTTACCATTACTCAAAGCCGCTATTCAGGATGCAAATATAAAATACAGCAGCGCGGCAAAGGGTTTTGCAGATGAGAAGCAACGGACAGCAGTTTCACCTGTTTTTGTCTTAAGCGATGAAGAAAAAAAAGAAGGATTCAAAGTTTTATTTGACGGCACAAACATGGATTTATGGACCGGCAATACCATTGATTATACCGTTAAAAATGGCAATATTTTGATAGATCCAAAAGAAGGTAATCATGGTAATCTTTATACGAAACAGGAGTTTAGTAATTTTATTTACAGGTTTGAATTTCAATTAACACCCGGCGCCAATAACGGTCTTGGCATAAGGGCACCGCTGGAAGGCGATGCTGCTTATGTGGGGATGGAATTACAAATACTCGATAACGAAGCCGACAAGTATAAAGACCTTCATGCTTATCAATATCATGGTTCGGTTTATGGAGTTATACCCGCTAAAAGAGGTTTTCTAAAACCAACGGGTGAATGGAATTACGAAGAAGTAATTGTAAACGGGCCTAAAATAAAAGTGATTTTAAACAATGAAATTATCCTTGACGGAGATATATCCGATGCCATAAAAAACGGAACTATGGATCATAACCAACACCCAGGTTTATTGAGAACAACTGGCCATATCGGCTTTCTCGGTCATGGCGATGTGGTAAGGTTCAGGAATATAAGGGTGAAGGAATTATAGCAGGCTCAGTTAAAGTACGTTAACCCAAACCTTACTAAAAAATATTTACCCGGCAATAGTCTATGCCGGGGCTCTCGTTACTACTTGCCGCGTCTCGAAGGCTGTGGCGACACTCTTTTACGGTTCGATACTTTATGCAGCTTTTACATTAGCGAAGCCAGAGCGTTAGATCAACTGTAGAGGCAAAATGAACAAAAATAAATTCATACTGCCTTCTACATGATCATGTAGGTATTAGATATTGCAGAGATTAATAATTTTACAAAATGTTATACTTAGTGCCCGCCAGAAATCACTACAGCTCAACCCGATCAATAGTTTCAGCGATTTGCACTTATTGAATAGTTATGCACGGGATGTGATTTTGTTGGGTTTCGGTTTAAATATTGCCGGTTATTGGGCATTAAAATCTGACAAATATGCGTCAACGTTTTGAACAATAGTTAAGCCTGGGTGCAGTACCCATCAGCGATATAAAAATCCCCACAAAAAGCCGTGATGAAATGCCGCCCACAGTTAGAGCCCTGCAATATATTTTTACAACCCCGGACCTA
>JBBRDW010000096.1:0-17895 GCA_038203525.1 Chitinophagales bacterium
CTGTGCAACACCAGTATAATTAACCGCATTGCTACTGCGCTCTACCGCAAAATAGCTGTTATTTAATTCGGTGGTGGTTTGCCAGTTAAGGGTAATGGTTGCTTTGGTTTGGGTAGCAGAGAATTTGCTATAGATTATGGGAAGGATGGCATCTGCTATATTGTAACGGACAAGAATTAAAGCATTGGCTAAACCTCCACCACCCGCTAAAACTAGCTTACCATCATTTTGAAGTAATCCATCGTATGGAGCAGTAAAATCATCAACTATAATATCTGTTGTTTGACCATTAACTCCAAAAGTAGAATCCAAACTTCCATTGCTTTTTAATCTTGCTAGTGCAAAATGAATATAACTGTAATTGGCAGGATATCTAAATCCAGATGATATTATTTTGCCATCGGTTTGTATCAATACAGATCTTGCTTCCGACCTGTCATTGTCAAATTGAATATATGTAATTCCATTTTTACCGAAACTGCTATCTGCAGTTCCGTTGGTTTTAAAACGAACAACAGTCATCCTGGTAGAAGTCGAAGGATTATAACTACGCCCTGCAGCCACAATTTTTCCATCAACTTGCAAATTAATTTCATTGAGAATAGATGCAGAACTGCCAGTTCCAAACATTATTTTACCTTGACCGTTAATACCAAACCCATTGTTTCTGCTACCATCAGGCAAATAGCGGTTCAAAAAATATGCACCTTGTTCACTTGTTGTATACATTCCTCCTAAAACAATTTTTTGATCTTCAGGTTGAATAGCAATACTGTTTAGGCTAATAGGAGAACTAAAGAATTCGAGTAATTTTCCCTTATCTGCAAAACTTTCATCAACCGTTCCACTTGTTAGAAAACGTACCATAAATAAATTACGTGTGTCATTTTCATCATTTTTTCTGGTACCGGCCACTACTATTTTACCATCCTTTTGTAATGCCATACAGGTAGCATAACTTACTATACCAATATTGGTTGTGGCAATGCCATTAACACCAAAACTATTGTCTAGGCTGCCATTCTCATCATAACGTGTTACTACAATGTCAATAATGGGCGAGCCATATTCATCATGATTTATATTATATCCTGCTGCAATAATTTTACCATCATCCTGAATTTTAACAGATTCGACCATTGCTCCAAAACCTTGCATAGCTGTAAAAACAAGGCCTTCACTTCCAAAGGAAAGATCAATAATGCCATCTGTATTATGCCTGCTTAATGTAAAGCCATAAGTCGAATTAATAAAACCTCCACTTGCCGCAATGATCTTACCATCCTTTTGCAATGCAATCGAATTGGATTCTGCCAAATCCTTGCTTCCGATAGCAATTCCATTGTTACCAAATGTTGGATCTAATGTACCTGGTTGAGCTATGCTGTAAATTGAAAAGTTTATTAAACATGTAAAGAAAATTATAGTGATTCGCATAAATATTATTTTTAAAATTAAAAGATTAAATTATTAATATTATTCTGTTATACAGTCTAAATCTGCCTCTTGGTTATTAATATCACCAGTACAGTCATTATTATCATTAGTGTTGGTACCACTACATTTCTTTCGCTTATTTTCACATTCAACAAATATTTTCCTGGTCAGATTACCTGTCTTATTATTTATTACAGCTTGAAAAAAAGTAGCCGCTCTTTGCACAATATAAATAACAACATCATTAAGTGTTCCAAGCCCTGTACCAAATTCGCTAGTATAGCATCCAACACCTGTGCAATCTTTGTCCAACCCATGCCCCATTTGGCAATCTAAATATAACTCTGCTGCCTTTCCAAAGACCCCCAGCGATATGATACATATTGAGGGAGCTAGTTTGAATCATATCGGCACTACCAGATGATCCATTTAATACATAAGGGCCACTATTTATACATGTATCTTCTGGATTAAAAACGGCATGATTACCACTTGAAGGTGAAAAAAAAATTTCTTGATCTCCGTCTTCTAAAAAATGAAATACATCATCATTTTTTCCGTGGAAAGCAATGACTGGTGTGATAAAAGCACTTCTTCCAGAACCTGAAAAAAAATCAGAACCGCTTGCATTTAATCCTGTGGGGAGTGAGAGGCCACTCCAGCAGTTTAATAAAGCTTTTATTTTGGGGTGATAATTATAAGTTGGGTCACCATAGTAATAATCTGCATCAATGCTACCTAAAACAGTTTGGATAGTAGGTGATCCGCTTGGAGAAGGAAATGCTTCGTAAACCATGCTACTGGTGTACCATGTTGCAAGATTTGCAGGTACACCACCAGCGCTTGCATCTCCAATAAAAATTTTATCTATATCAATGCTGTATGGATCATTCCAATCATCAATTACTTCGTTCTGTTGTCGTTTTATTATACTTCGTATAGCTCCCCTTGCATCCTGAGCTGCACGATATTGTGCTAACTGGTTTTGTACGCTCCTATAAACCCCGGCATCATCTTTTTTTCCGCGTCTATATTCAACGCTATAAGCCACAAATCCACGTTTAGCAAATTCTGTACATATTTCTACCGAAATATCTTTATCCTTAGCACTACATTCTTTGTACGATCCTGCGTGAAAAAAAATAAAGGCAGGTAAGCCACAACCATCTTCACCAAAGAATTTATGATAAGTAGGATAGTAAACATCATATACCAGCAAACTAGTATTAGGCTCACATAATGTCTCGGTAGGTGCTGGGCAGCTCATCCCTCCATATTCAGCCGTTTTATACTTTACATCGTTGCACTCATTAAAATCCTCAGGATGTTTAGGATGTTTAAAATATGGAACATCATGTATAATAGTAACATCACTAAAAAGAACTATTTTTAAATTAATGCTGCAATTAAATGGCGTATCACATGCCGTTTGTGCTTTTAAATTACTAAGAAAAAAACTAAATGTTATAAGATATAATAATTTTAATGATTTTATTTTCATGGTAAAAATTGAGCGGTAAAATTTATTGTTAAGTAAAACGGTGAACAAATAGGAGGATTGCTAATGATAGCGTAATGCGTCACAAAATATTATAGCGGATCGCTGATAAACGAACCGATATTACTAAAAGAGGCTGACATAGATTGAGCAAAAACCAGGGTTAATTTTAAACCTGCAATTAAGGATAAGGTATTGAGATAATTAGTTATCATTAAGTAAAGTTTTTAGTTGAAAATTGTAAATGCAAGTTGAATTATTTTTTCTTATCATACAATAGCCATAAATGGCTATTTTTTTTGGTGTTAAATCGGGTGCTTTTCGTTTACCTTTTTGAGTTACCGGTATAATGGTTGTAGAATATAGTGATTATTACGCTTTGGTAAAAGCCGCATTAAGATTTACAGTACAAGAGTGCGACGCAAGTAAAGCCTCATAAAGGTTCCAATGCCGGGCTCCAAAAAATTCTTTTTGTATTTGTAACATTACCATAACGCAGCCGTTAAACGCTTATCAAAAACAATCAAAAAAAATAAGACCATGAAAAAATTATTGTTGTTTGTATGCATGGTGGCGGGCATACAGGGTTTTGCATTCCCCACGGTTATAAAGGGTAATGGCATATCTAAATCGGAAGAGCGCAATGCAGCAGATTATACTTCACTGGCAGCGGGCGGCCCCATTTCTATAGATATTGTTTACGGCAGCAGCAACAGCATTACCGTACAAGGCGATGAAAATATTCTGCCCTATATAGAAACCTTTGTAAAAGATGGTAAACTTACCATAAGGGTAAAAGACCTGGTAACCATAAAACCTTCTATGGAAACAAAGGTAAAAGTGAGCATGAAAACCATTAATACCATTACCCAAAGCGGCAGCGGCAGCATTACCGGCAATGGTGATTTTATGAATGAGGGCAAAGCGAATATAGGTATTTCCGGCTCGGGTAACATCCGGCTTTCTTTTGCAAAATTTAATGAAGCAGAAATTAAAATGAGCGGTAGCGGCTCTTTAGAATTAACAGGCAATATTATGCAAAGCCTCGATGTTTCTCAGAGCGGCAGCGGGCGTATTAACTGTTTAAATGCCCCCAGTGCCAACGTGTTTGCAAGGGTTAGCGGCAGCGGTAATATGAAAGTAAATGCTACAAAAATGATCTCTGCCCATGTAAGCGGCAGCGGTAAAATTTACTATACCGGTAATGCTGATGCTGTTGATACAAAAGTATCGGGCAGCGGCGGCATTGAAAAAATATAACTAAGGGTTTTTTAACAACAGGGCGGGCAATATTTTAAATATTGCCCACCCTGTTTTTGTTTTTATTGAATGTAATGGCCTATCTCCAGATCCCAGTCGTAGGGAATGTATTCAATTTTGGGTATTGTATTTTCTGGTATAATATTTTGTTCGGTAAGTATTTTTCTAACACCGGGGCCGCTGCCAAAATCGCCACGAAACCAGCTTAATATCATGGGCACTTTTACGGTGTTGTTAGCGCTGTCGTAAATGCTGTTGGCCGTAAGGTAGCCTTTGGCCGCCAAGCTAAGCTGCGCACCTAATTTTTCAGGGGAATAAAAGGCGACCGGGGGACAGCTTTTTGCGCCACAGTTGAGGGCAAAATGAATGCGGTAATCTAGCTTGTCTACCCGCCATTTTTTCTCAAGTGCAGAAGGAAAAAAGTTGTTGACATAGCCCATTGCAATTTTCATTTTTGAACGGCGGAGTATGCCGTGTTCTATAAAATCAAGGCTTACCAATTTGCCGGCAACCGGTATTAACGGCGATGAAAAAAAACTGCTCCGGTGCTGGTAGCGGCTGGGATCTTCTTTTAAAAGTATTTGAATGTAAGCGTTGTACATATTTAGCCAGAACGCTTTTCTAAGGTCGTCTGTAGAAAGCTGGCTGGTAATATCGCTTTCGGCTGCGTTGTTGATGGCTGTCCGCCATTCACCGTAATTACCCCCGGTTTTTACAGCGTATAATAATTTCTGAGCCTCCGTGGTAAGCGAAAGCGAATCGGCGGCATTTGTATGGAGAGCCATCATGAGCAATAAAATAAACGGTATGATTTTCATTATAGAGGTTAAACGTAAAAAAATGTACGGTTTGCTACCGCTAAGGTTGGCAAAATGTTTTAAATAAATCACTGTTGGGCCGCTAATTTCAATTTTTTTTGTTGGCAGGTCTTGTTAAATCGTTTAAATTAGCAGGAACATATCATTCCAAAAAATAATTTCATGAGAAAAGTTTCTGACGTTTTGCGCCGCAAAGGGAATAAAGTTACCACGGTACCTTCAGCCACTTCAGTTATTGATGCACTGCGTATGATGGCCGACCAGAATATTGGCTCTGTGGTGGTGGCTGATGGCGATAAATTTCTTGGTATTATGACAGAGCGGGATTACTCACGCAAAGTAATATTAAAAGGCAAGTCTTCTACCGAATCGACCGTTGGTCAAATTATGTCTAATGAATTTCCCTCAGTTACTGAAAGCGATACGGTGGAGCATTGTATGGAATTAATGTCTTCGCAAAAGATAAGGTATATACCTGTGATGAAAGATGGGCAGCTTAAAGGTATTATTTCGATGAATGATGTGGTTACCGAAACCATACTTACGCAGCAGGAAACCATTTCGCATTTACACAGTTATATAAACTCCTGACTGCTTTACTTAGGCACTGCGCATTTGCCGAATATTGTTCTAAATGTACAAGAGTGTGACACAAGTAAAGTTTAATAGTAAAGTAAAGGCCGGGTTCAAAAAAAAATTACAATGCACTGGTAAACTGTCGCAGGAAACGCACATCGTTTTGCGAATACATGCGTAGGTCGTTTACCCTGTACTTCAACTGGCACACGCGTTCTACGCCCATGCCGAATGCGAAACCAGTATATTTATTTGGATCAATATTAAAGTTTTCGAGCACTTTGGGGTGCACCATTCCGCTGCCTAAAATTTCTACCCAACCAGTATGTTTACAAACATTACAGCCACTGCCACCGCAGATAAGGCAGGTAATATCCATCTCCGCACTTGGCTCTGTGAAAGGAAAGTAGGAAGGGCGAAAACGCACTTTTACATCTTTGCCAAACATTTCCTGAACAAAATAATAAAGCGTTTGCTTAAGATCGGCAAAACTTACCTGCTCATCTATACACAAACCTTCTACCTGGTGAAAAAAGCAGTGCGCCCTAGCACTGATTGTTTCATTGCGGTAAACACGGCCAGGGCAAATTGCACGAATGGGCGGCTTTTGTTTTTCCATAACCCTTGCCTGCACGTTACTGGTGTGGGTGCGTAAGAGCCAGTCTGGGTTTTGGTTTACATAGAAAGTATCCTGCATATCGCGGGCAGGATGATCTTCGGGTAAATTCATGGCACCGAAATTATGCCAGTCATCTTCAATTTCTGGACCTTCTGCAATAGCAAAACCAAGCCGCTGAAAAATAGAAACAATTTTATTGCGCACCAGTGTTATCGGGTGCCTTGTGCCAACGGGAAAAGGGTCGCCGGGCAAAGACCAGTCTGTATCGCTGGTGGCCGATACCTGGTGGCTGGCAGTTAGCGCTTTTATTGCTTCGTAACGGTTTTCGGTAAACTGTTTAAACTCGTTAAGCAGCTGACCGAAATGTTTTTTTTGATCGTTGGGTACGTTTTTCATTTCGCCCATAATGGCTTTTACCAGCCCTTTGGTGCCCAGGTATTTTATGCGGAAAGTTTCAGCAGCATCGTGGTCGGTGGCTTCGTAGGCGGCTATTTCCAGTTTGCTGGTTTCTATCTGTTGCAACAATTCTTCCATGCCGCGAAGATAATATTAATGACGCTTTTGAAAATAAGATGATTTTGTAATTTGATAAGGCTTTAACCACCTTTTTATATTGTAATATATTTATTGATACCGGCTAATCTTTTCATGGCATCCTGGTTGCGTCGCAATCCATTCGTCGTTCTTATCCGTTATTGAGCTGCAGGCTTTACTAATACTAACCCTTTTAAAAGTTGATCTTTTTTTTACTGGCACAGGCATCAAACCCATTATGGGGAAATATCTCATCACTTTTTAATTTCTGTAACACTAAATTTTGAGCAGGCAGCCACACTACCGATGATCCACAGCTTATTTTCATTTACTGCTAAAACATTGTGCAGTAACAGTTTCAGCGCCATGGGTTGATTTGTACTTAAACAAAAAGCGATTATTTTGGCAATAGGGGCACGTCATTTGTAATTAGTTCAATACAAAAAAAATAAAATGAAAACTACTCCTAAAACTGGATTATTGGTGGCTATTTTGTTAGTTGCAGTATCTCTTAGCTCCTGCTCAGTTGAGTATCGTACACGCCATCCAAAGCCACGTAAGAAAGTGATTGTTGTAGGTAAAATAGAACAGCCAGCTCCGTTAAATCGTGCTGATGCATCTGTTGCCAAAACAAATGCTGCTAAAACAATTGAACTAGTGGATAAAGGCAAATAAAGTATGTGTGCAAATGCAGATAATACTAATATTGTTTTATTAAAAGGTAGAACGGAATATTTACGGGTTTTTAATCTGTATTGCACTATTCTGCCTTTTTTGGTGAAGTGAAAAACCAAAATATTTTAGTTCCCTTTTCAAATTCTTTCCAGCTTTTTATCTCAGCTTTTACGGCAAAAATGCCACAGGTTGGCATGTTGTCGATCTGCGTAGTAGTCAACTGGTTTACAAATTGAGTAATGCCAGGGTTGTGCGAGAAAATTGCAATACTTTCAAACACGTTCTCCGTTTTACCAATTGTTTTATAAAAAATTTCGGCTGCGGCGTGGTATAATTCCGGTATAAGAATTATTTTTTTTCCAGCTTCCTGGTATTCCTTTGCAAACAATTCGGCAGTTGTTAAAGCTCTTTTAGCCGGGCTGGAAATAAATGCATCAATAGCTATATTTTGTTCCAAAAGACGTTTGGCCATGTATGGGGCATCTCGGTATCCACGGTCGTTAAGCGGTCGGTCAAAATCTTTTTGAGAAAAATTATCCCAGCTGCTTTTGGCGTGCCGTACAATGATAAGCTGTTTCAATTTGGATAGTTTCTATTCGTGTAGCAAATGTTTTTTTGTTATAAAATGCGCATAAGATCTCAATACCCCCTTACATTTTTTCCCTCATAATAATTAATAAAAGCTTTATTAACAACACGGTTACCGCCTGGTGTTGGGTAATTGCCTGTAAAGTACCAGTCGCCAGTATTGGTAGGGCAACTGTCGTGCAGGTCTTCAATTGTTTGATAAATCACTTCTACAGGAACAGTTACCTCCCTAGGCGTAATAAGTTGGGCAATTTTATCAGAAATTTCTTCGGTCGTAAATGGTCTGTAAATCTGTCTCACCACATTTTCTGTATGCAGCAGGTTATCGCTCTGTAGCTCTTTTATTCGTTCATAGGTTCTTTTAATCACTTCTTCTTCCAGTCCTTTTTCTTTAAGCAGCTCTATTGCCGCTTTAAAGGCAATAAAATCCCCCAACTTACTCATGTCTATCCCATAACAATCCGGGTAACGTATCTGTGGTGCCGATGAAACCACAATTATTTTTTTAGGCTGTAATCTTGCCAGCATTCGTACAATACTTTCCTTCAATGTAGTGCCTCTAACAATACTATCGTCAATTACTACAAGGGTATCTTCATCTTTTTTTACTGTTCCGTAAGTAATATCATAAACGTGCTGGACCATTTCATTGCGGCCGGAATCCTCTGTAATAAAGGTTCTTAATTTTACATCTTTAATAGCTATTTTTTCCTGCCTTATCTTACGGTTGATCATCTCCTGCAATTTTTCTTCCGTAACGTCAGCACCCCAGCTTAAAATACGCTGGATCTTTATCTGGTTAAGGTATCCTTCCATACCTTTAACCAGCCCGTAAAAAGCAACCTCCGCAGTGTTTGGTATGTAGGAGAATATCGTGTTCTTTAAACTGTAGTCAACTGATTCCAAAACAGCCTTACTTAAATGATTACCCAAAGCAATCCTTTCCCTGTAAATTTTTTCGTCGCTACCCCGGCTGAAATAGATGCGTTCAAAGCTACAAGCCCTTCTTTCTTTTGGTTCCTGTATCTGCTCTATTACATAATTACCCGCATTATCAACAATTAGTGCATTTGCGGGCATTAATTCCATTACTTCATTTTCGCCTACATTGAACGCTGTTCGTATCGATGCACGTTCACTTGCGGCAACAATCACTTCGTCATCAATGTAATAATATGCAGGGCGTATGCCGTGTGCATCACGCATAACAAAACTGCTACCATTTCCAATTAAACCTCCAATGGTGTAACCACCGTCAAATAATGGAACAGCCTTTTTCAATACAGCCGCCACATCTGCTGCGTTAGGATTTTTCTCATCTTCTTTCGATAAAAAATGATGTACTACTTCCATCATTGCAGCCAAATCGCTTTGTTTCTGAAATTCGCCCGGATCAATATTTACCAGCGCAAAGAGTTCCTCTGTATTTACTAAATTAAAGTTGCCGGCAAGGGCCAGGTTTTTTCCTGGTGCCAGGTCGCGTTTTATGAAGGGATGACAAAACTCTACATTATTTTTTCCCTGTGTTCCATAGCGGAGGTGACCAAGTAAAAGCTCACCTAAAAATGGAACGTGCCCCTTCATTAGGCCGGGGTATTGTTTTATATCGGGCTGGTATTTCTCGAGTTCCTGTATTTCGGTTCCTATCTTAAAAAAAAGATCAGCAATAGGTTGCTGAGCATTACTTCGGGCTCGGTGCAGGAATGGCAGCCCGGGTTCTACATCCAGTTTTACGGCTACTAGTCCGGCACCGTCCTGGCCACGGTTATGCTGTTTTTCCATTAACAGGTAAAGCTTGTTAAGCCCGAACATAACCGTACCATATTTCTGCAGATAGTACGAAAATGGCTTTCTTAGCCGAATGAAAGCAAGCCCGCATTCGTGTTTTATTTCATCGCTCATGCTGAAGTTATAAAAGAAGGCGCAAATTTACGGCTAGTTCCCCTTTACAAAAAGTTATTTATACCGAAGGTTGCATTTCCGGTGCCAGGCTTTCGGCCAGCCAAAGGTACTCACTAACAAATATGTCTATATTTCTCAAAAAGGCCTGATCGAGTAAATTTCCGTCGGCATCGAATTTTCTATCAATAAACGGGGTGATCAGCATGTGCGGTGAACCAATGCCAAAAATCGCATTGATCAATAACTGCATCTGCTGGCTGGCACGCATACCGCCCATTGAACCCGGCGAAGCGGTTACAATACCAAATGTTTTGTGAGATTGTTTTGGGAAATGATCGAAAAGGTTTTTTAATGCGGCTGTGTAAGTTCCATTGTATTCAGGCGTAACCATAATAAAACCGTTTGCGTCAAACATACGGCTGGCGAGGGGTTTAAGTGCTTCGGGAGTTATTTCCACATTTGAAAAAACCTCCTGCTGAAGCAGTGGAAGTGCCCAGTCCCTTACATCTATTATGTTGATGTTATGTTCTGTTTTTTCGGTCATATACTTTTTGAGAAATAGTGCCAACCGGATCGTTACACTTTCTTTTCTCGGACTACCCGCAATTATTTCAATGTTCATGTTTGCTGTTATTTTTATATATATTTATGAGCCTGGCACCATATTTCCAATGATGCATCCGTTGCGTCGCACTCTTGTACTTTTGAACAAATTTCGGCAGGCTGTGTAAACAGTTTCTATTTGCGTTAAATGGCTGTAATAAATATGCTCAAACCCGGTAATAACAATTAACATGCTATTATGTTCGATGGCAAAGTTATGGGGTAAGATGCTTAAATTCCTTTTTAAGCTTTCTCCAATAATTACCATTTCATGAAATTTGCTTCACTTTCAAGCATTGCATACTGCCCAATAGAGCTGTAATTGTACAAGTGTGCGACGCAAGAAAAGCAAAATTGATAAGTGAAAGCCCGGCTCAAAAAAAAAAATTCCAAATAATGTGGCTGGGTAAAAAAAAGAAACAGCAGGCTATTAGTGGTTGATAGCTGCTGTTTCCGCTTATTGAAATTGCTTGTTTTACACGCCTAAACTCCAGTTGCCCCTGTAATTGCGTTTTACAAACTGGTTAGCATCATCGAAGTTGGTAATCTTCATGTTTGGCCCATCCCACAATAATTTAATAAAACGTCCCGGATAACTATCCTCTCCTTTTGCATCTTTCTTTTGAATATCGTAGCTGCGGATGGCAAGGTTACCCATTAACACACTTTCTGTTAATGGACCGGCAATATCGAAATGGGAACTGAGGTTTTTAGCCTTTTGGCTGCCGTAGCCAGCCATTGCGGCTTCTACCCATGCAGCATAATGGCCGTCATCTCCGCCCGGAACGCGGGCAATAGTTTGGGGCACTTTTGTTGTTTTAGTTCTGGAAGTTGGCAACAGCTGAGGGTTTACACCGTAGGTACCGCACATCATGTTTCCTTTGCTGCCGAGGAAGATAGCACCATTACCGCCATCGCCCATTACTTCATTAGCTCCAAGCTCATCAGGACGCTGTGGTTGTATGCCGCCATCCATCCAATGCAACTTAAGTGTTTTGCCGTGTGGGCGTGCAAAGGTTAAAATAATATGCGAAGCTATGGGTCCACTTTCCGGATAGTATGCTTTATTCCAGTTCTCGATATACTTTGTAGCAACACTGCATTCTGCAGCGACAGGATAACCTAAATCACATACCGCAAAAGCCGGAGCCATAATATGGCAAGCCATATCGCCAAGGGCGCCGGTTCCGTAATCCCACCAGCCGCGCCAGTTAAACGGGAGTATGCCTTCGAAATAATCCTTTTTTGGCGCTGTACCTAACCAGAGATCAAAATCTAATTCGGGAGGAATGGAAGAAGTTATTGTTGGCCTTGCTACCCCCTGCGGCCATATAGGCCTGTCTGTATAGCAATAGATGGTATGAACATCGCCGATAAGCCCGGCTTTATTCCAGTCCTGCAATTGACGCACTCCATCACCACTACTGCCCTGGTTGCCCATCTGCGTTACTACTTTATATTGATGTGCCGCTTTTGTAAGCATACGGGCTTCATAAATATCATGTGTTAATGGCTTTTGAACATATACATGTTTGTTCAATTGCATAGCTGCCATGGCGGCAACAGCATGTGTATGATCGGGTGTTGAAACAGAACAGGCATCTATTGACTTACCTTCTTTATCGAGCATCTCCCGAAAATCTTTGTAATACTTTGCATTGGGAAACCGTTTACGGGTATCTACAGACTGCCTGTCGTCTACATCGCATAAAAAGCCGATCTCGGCCTTTCCGCTTTTGTAAAACTGGCTTATATCATCGGCCCCTTTTCCACCGGCCCCAATGGCTGCAATTACCAGTTTATCGCTGGGCGCTACAAAACCCGGGCCTCCTAAAACATGGCGTGGTACTATATAAAAACCTGCCATGGTTGTTGCTGCATTGCGAATAAATTTTCTGCGTGAGCTGCTTTTTGACTGACTTTTTTCGTTGTTGTTCATGGTAAAAAAAATCGTTAGGTAAAAAAATAAGTTTTCTATTTAAGCGATGAATTTACTGTAAAGAGCGTTAGATAAAAAATAAAATGTATGTAAGCAAAATTTGAACCCTTTAAATGAAACTATGTTCAGCTTTACTACCGCCTGACGCGGACTATTGTATGTTCTAATATTCAATTCCGCTTTAAAGTAGCCTATCGCTGTAACTGATATCCAATAAAAGCACTAGCAATGACGGGATCTGAGCCATATAATTTTTACGGTGCAAGGGATAAATTAGTGACTTCGTGTTTTGCTCAATAAAGAATTTAACCGTACATGCGTGCGACGCAACGGACGCTCCGTAGTGTAACTTCAGTTTGGCTCAAAAAAGTCTACTTACTTTTTGCCATTGCGCTGTATAAACAAATATTACTGCTTAATGAACTTAATTGTTCTACTTACCAAACCACTGTTTACTGAAACAACGTAAATACCGGGTACTAATTTTTCTACAGGCAGTTTTACCTGTAGCGTGTTTTTAATATTCGTGCTCCACAAAATTTTACCGTTCATGTCAGACATAGTGATTGCTGCATTATTAAGATTATCAGTTAGATGGAGTGTAGCATTAGACTGCACAGGATTGGGTGAAATTTTTAAGTCTGAAGATATTGACTCGGCTTCGGCAGCATCCGCTGTTTCACTTTTAGCGGATGCAACAGAAACCAACGATGCATCGCCCTCATACATTTCCTGACCATATTGATAAGTGTAGCCACCAAAGAATAATTTTTTGCCATTGGCAATTAGACCGGTTACGCTGCTAACATTTACGAGCCCTGAATCTGTTATAACATTAGTATTTGCTGCACTTCCATCAGAAGACCAGAGCTGTCCATTAACACTGAAAAAACATTTGCCTGCTGCACTGCAAAAGCCGTTAAAATAGCTTGCGCCAATACCTGGGGTAATATCTTTAACCAGCCTTGTTTTATTAGGCTTGCCATTGGTTGCCCACAGTTCAGTACTATTTATTCCATCATCTGCCGTAAAAAATAACACCCCGTTTACATCTGTGAGATCAGATGGATGCGAATCTGCGTATCCTGGATTAATATCTTTTACCAATAGCGTGCCTGCAACAGTACCATCGGTTTTCCAAAGCTCGTTTCCATAATCATAAGAAAATGCTACGAAATAAAGTGAGTTATTCGAAACGCAGCAAACACGGATTAGGTCAGTATAGGTGAATGAGGGAAAAGGGGAAACCGATGTGAGCTTTATAGTTCCTTTATCGGTACCATCGCTTGTCCAAAAACTGTTTGAACCCGACGTTCCATCATTGGCAGCAAAATAAATATTGTTTTTAAATGCGAAGAAGTTGTAGGGTACAGAACCACCATTACCCGGATAAATGTCTTTAATTATGTGCGTGCCAGCTAGGGTTCCATCACTTTTCCAAAGCTCGGTACCATTAACATCATCGTTGCCGGCAAAATATGCTGTGTTGCCCACTACGCCTATAAATGAGTTGTAGCTGAAGCCCGCATACAGTTTCAAAGTGCCCGAAGGTGTACCGTCTGTAAGCCAAACCTCATTTTGCCCTGTATAATTGTTATACATCTGATAAAATAATCCGCCATTATCCGCCGCCGCAATGCTGTTGACATAATAATTGTTGTAATCCACAGCAACCAATTTTGTTACAGTTAATCCATTGGTTTTATAAATTGTAATCGATGCATTGCCCGTTGTATACACAATAGAGGTAAAATAAACATTGTTGCTTTTAGATGTAAAATTCTGCAGGTTGCCGCTATTTTCGCCGGGCAACAAATCTGCAAACAATTTTGTGCCAGCAAACGTACCGTCTGACTTGTATAACTCGCTTCCATATTGCGGTGTATTGGCAACGTAAACAATTCCACCCGATAAAACGGCCTGGGAACCCGAATAGCTGTTAACGTATGAGCCGGAAGTAGATATTTTATTAATATCTTTTACCTGTTGTGTTCCTGCTGTTGTTGCATCGGTTTTCCATAATTCAGTACCCTTACTTAGTGTGCGGGCACTAAACAAAACCTGCCCGTTTAACTGTGTAAAATTATAAGGGCTGGAGCTGTAATTACCCTGGTTAATATCTGCTACCAAAGTGGTACCAATTGTAGTGCCGTCACTCTTCCATAATTCATATCCGTAGGTAGCGTCATATTTTGAAAAAAACAATTTTCCGTAACCGCCGGCAAAAGTGTTTATGTATTCCAGAAACCCAAAATTCTTTATTGCCTGTGTATTGCCTGCCGCGCCTTTTGACGCCCATAACGAATAACTGTTATCTGGATTGTTGATGGAGAAAAAAAGTGTGCTGTCTACTGCGGTTATATTGTAATAGTCTATAATGGAACCTGCAGGGCCTGGTGTTGCATCTTTCAGCACAACAAGTCCCAAAGAATTTGCAGCATTATACCTAAACATCTCACCCCCTGTTGCAGGCGTAGTTGCCTTCATAAATAACGTATTGCCTATTTTCGCAAATGGCACATTTTGGAAAAAGAAAACATCTTCAAAAGTTACAGCATTACCGCCTGGTGCCAAAACTGTACCCGAAGCTGTACCATCTGTAAGCCACAATTTACGGCCTGTGCCATTGTCGGCAACAAAATAGAGATGGTTGTTGTAGGGCGTTAAATAAGTTGGGCCACCATAATCGTAAGTAATGGGATTGATGTCCTTTACCATGTAAGTGCCTGCATTAGTACCATCGCTGCGCCAAAGTTCACGCCCATATGTACTGGACGTAGCTGTAAAATACAGTAACCCGTTTGCAGATGAAAACTGGAAAGCAGCATTGGTGCCATTATCCGAGTACAGGTCTTTTACCAACACCGTGCCCTCCGTGGTGCCATTCGTTTTCCAAAGCTGGCTGCTAAAAAGATAACCGTTCCCTACTGAAGTAAAAAAAACCGTGTTGTTTGTTTCGTATATAAACGCAGGTGAACCATTCACTGGGCCTGCTATAAGGTCTTTCAACAATTTGGTTCCTGCATCGGTTCCATCGCTTACCCAGATTTCCTGGCCTTCAGAAACTGTGGTGGCAGAAAAATAGAGTTTGCCTTGTGCAGCCGTTATTTCATAGGCATCGGAAGAAGGGGCTCCGGGGTTGATGTCTTTTACCATGTAGGTTCCAGCTGCTGTTCCATCGCTGCGCCAGAGTTCGAAGCCATGTATGCCATCATCGGCAGCAAAATAACTTACATTATTTAAAACAGCAAACTCACTGTTGTTGCTTGTAAAACTGAAGTTAGATGGATAGCTGTCTTTAGCTGTGTTCAGGTCTCTAGTTAAATGAAAATTAGCTGCAGCACTCTTATTAATAAGTTCCGATACTGTTGGGGAAGCAAAATTTTTCATACCAAACGGTTCGTTTCCATTACCATGTTGTGGCCAAACTACGCATTGTTTCGCGGTGTCATAACTTATGCGCATAGCATCCATATCTTGTTGCTGAGGCGAAGCCGGAGCAATTTTCATTTGCGGCTGTTGGGCATGCACATAAAATACTGCGTTACAAAGCAGCAATTGTATCAATAGCTTTCCAAAGTTCATCTTTAATAGATTTTTATAATCGGCGGACAAGTTATAGACACTAACTGTTGCATCAAAATAAAAACATTCCCAAGAATAAAGTAAGACCCTAATTAATTTTTGAACTTGGCTTTAACGCTGCTATCAAGCTTGTGTTGCGTCGCACTTCTATAAAACTGTAATTTAAGGGTCCTTCATTTTAAGTTCTTTTAGTTTTCTTTCAAGGCAAGCAATTTTAGTTTTCTTATAGTCTTGCTGGTATTGTACTAGGTCAACCGGTTTAAAGTCTTGTTTGTATTTGATCATCTTAAAATAGATGGTTGCTAATTTACCGGCAGTGGCCACAATGGCAAATTTATGTCCTGCTTTTTTCTTCATTCTCGTAAAGTAATCGAACAGCCAGTTATCGCTTTTTTGTAATGCATTGGCAGCATGCCATAAAGCTCAGGTATTAGTTATGCCTGAAAACATTATCCTGATATTCTTACCTCCCTAAAGCCCGGAATTAAATCCTGCAAAAAATATGTTGGCAAGGTTTAAAAGGGATTTTACAAAAAGGCCTTTTAAAACACCCGATGAACTCGAAGTTTACATGTGTGATGAAGTAAACAAACTAGCGAAGACCATGGTAAAACAAACCTGCGCATTTAGTTATGTTTTTGACGGTAATTATTGGTTTATTATTTAATTCACTTTCGTGTAAGAGAGCGACGCTAGGAAAGCCTCAAGAATATTTTATGCTGGGTTAAAAAAAATTCCTGAAAAACCACTGTAGATTATTAAACACAAAGCCGTTTCAAGCGAAACGGCTTTGTGTTTACACAGCGCTTAAGAGTTATTTTCTGATCACAATTTTTTGCATCAGTCTTACATCGGTTCTTTGAATAACGAATTGATATATTCCGTTTGCAAGCTCGTTGGTTAAGACAATATTTCTGTGTAAAGCACCACCAATTTTGCCTGCATCTTGCTGCCATACTTTTGTGCCAAGATTATTGTACAGCATAAACATTGTTGCAACCTGCGCTTCGGGTAAATGCAACTGAATGGTGAAGTTGCCTTTGTTAGGGTTTGGCCTAATCAACATTTCTTTATTGATTGTTATGTTTAAATCTGAACTGCTTGTGGCAACACCGCTACCGGTCGTTGTAAAATTTGTACCGGCAACCCATGTTAACACACTATCAGCGCAAAGACTGCTCAATTTCCATCTGTAATTAGTATTGGGCAATAATCCTTTCAATGTAGCACTGGAGGATATTAGGCGCACCACTTTATTTGTGGATACGGAAGAACCCACAGCACCATACCGTATTACCAGCCCTTCTACTGCTGATGCGGGTAATGTCCAGCTTACTTTTGCAGTGCTGTCTGTAACTTTTACCACTACAAGGCTGGAAGGTGGAAGACAGACAATGGTTTCGGTTGTGTATTCCCAGAAATCTTTGAGATTCGTTGTACCAATTGCACCGGTTCCCATGTATCCTTTGCTGCCAATAGAAAATGCAACTGTGTAAGCCCTTGCAGGGCCACCCACGTCAGCTTTCCTTGTCCATGTATTTGCAGCAGGATCATACTCCCAGAAATCTGAAAGGTTGGGGGGATATCCTGTTCCAATGTATCCCTTATTGCCGATGGAAAGCCCTGCGGCATATTCTCTTGCACTGCCGCCAAAGTCTGCCTTTCTTGTCCAGGTATCTGTAGCGGTGCTATATTCCCAGAAGTCCTTTACCCAACCACGATTTGCTGAGTAGCCTGTTCCAATATATCCCTTATCCCCGATCGCAAAACAAGAAACGTTGGTTGAGGGATCTCCTCCATAATCAGCCTTCTGTGTCCATTTATCTGCGGCAGCATCGTACTCCCAAAAATCTTTATACCA
>JBBRDW010000097.1:0-17544 GCA_038203525.1 Chitinophagales bacterium
GCCTTTACATTTTTTGTAGGCACCATGGCCATGATGGCCGCTAGTGTATTCTTTTTCTTTGAGTTAAATAATGTACCGCAAAAATGGCGTACATCCGTTTTGGTTTCGGGCCTTATCACTTTTATTGCAGCAGTGCACTATTATTACATGAGGGGTTATAACCTGGATACAGGTGAGTCTCCAGTTTTTTTCCGTTATGTTGACTGGATTTTAACGGTACCGCTGATGTGTGTAGAATTTTATTTGATCACCAAAAAAGCCGGTGCAAAAACAGGTCTGCTATGGCAGCTTATTTTCGCATCCTTATTAATGCTTGTAACCGGTTATATTGGTGAAGCAATTTACGGCGCTGAAACACAAAGCTGGATTTGGGGACTGATTAGCGGTCTGGCTTACTTTTACATTGTTTACCTCGTTTGGTTTGGTGATGTTGCCAAACTTGCAGGCAATGCTGGCCCGGCAGTTGCTAAAGCGGTAAAAACGTTAGCATGGTTTGTATTGGTAGGATGGGCTATTTACCCAGTTGGCTACATTGCTGGTACTGCCGGCGGCTTATTTGGCGTAAGAGTTTTTGAAGGGCTTTCAATGGACATTGTATATAACATTGGTGATGCCATCAACAAAATTGGATTTGGCTTAGTGATATATGCACTGGCACAATCTGATAAGGGAACTTCTTCTGCCCATGCCTAGGCGATAATAAAAACTGCAATACAATTGTATTGCAGTTTTTATTTTTAAACTCACTTTTAAAAATTGAGTATGATAAGGATTGCGCTATTATTGTCAGGTTGTATCCTGTTGTTTTTCCAGCAATATATTTTTCAGGTTGACACAGGTATTCAGTTTGTTATTTTCTTAACCGGCATTCTCTTACTGGGCGTACCGCATGGGGCAGCCGATTTATTGGTTGCAACGCAAAACGCAGGTAATACGAAAAAAGCTTTTTCAAAATTTCGTTTTCTGGCAGTGTATGTTGGCCGCCTTTTTTTATTTGCTGCTATATTATGGTTTTTCCCCGTTGCTGGTAATCTTTTGTTTATACTTTTTGCTGCCTACCATTTTGGTGAAACTGATTTGTATCAATTTAAAACGCAAACCCTAACAGGTAAATTATTCGTTATCTCCTACGGTTTACTTATTCTTTCTGTTATTCTGCTTCATCATTTTGAAGAAGTGAAACCTTTGTTTCAAATGTTTCCGGCAGGAAAGGAAAATGTAGTCTTTATTAACTGGCTCGATACGCACCGCTACAATATAATCTCTGTTTCAGGAATACTTTTTTTCACAACAACCTTTATCTATTTTTTAAATAATAACAACGCAGGTGCAGGGGATAAAGGTGAGTTTTTAATACGCTTTGCAATTATTTTATTTATTTTGTTCAATCTACCTATGTTGCTTGGTTTTACATTCTATTTCGTTGTGTGGCATTCTGTTTTGTCGCTTAATAATATCATCACCTATTTACAACGAGATAAAGCTTATACCGGAAAAAGCATTATGCGGCAAATGGTAATGTACAGCTTGCTTGCTATCGGGGGAATTGGTTTGTTTGGTTTAACAGGGTTTATGTTTATCAGCAGTAATGCAATAGTAGGTTATCTTTTTTTAGGGCTTGCTGTTCTAACTGCACCGCACATGCAAATAATGCATGATATGTACAACAGCTTGCGCCAAATAAAAACCGTTGTAACTTAAGAATTAACGCAACTTATTTTTGATACCAGCTTTAGTTCGTTGTGGCATCATCGTTGTGTCACTCACTTGTACTGCATACCTTATTTGAACTTTTATTGTGCAATAGAATAAACCTTTAATTTACTTAATCTGCGTCTTAAAATTTACCGGGATTTTTTTTAAAAAAAAACTTTACTCTATGTTCAAGAAATTCAAGGCCTCAGAATTATTAATCGTAGCGATGGTCGTTATATTAATTTTTGTATCCGAATATTATTATGTAATACTTAAAGACCCCAACAGGGCTATTTTCATCGGGTTGTGGCCTCCAACTATTTTGGGCTTTCTCAACTTCTTTAACAACAAAAAAAATCAATAAAATATCATGGAAAATACAGACATCATTGTTTTGACATCTGTTGTTGTCGTACTCTTCCTGGTGTTTATCATTGCCACCGTTAGGGAGTTCAATACTATGAGTAATACAAAATTTGTAGAGAAAAAAGAAGGTGGGCCAATGGCAGAAATGATGGGTTACATCGGTAAACTTTTTACAGACGACCGGATTGACACAGGGAAAAAAATTGCATTCATGAATGCCGTTAAACCCATCATTGAAGATTTACTACCGAAAGAAGAAATAAAGAAAGATTAAAAAATATTAATACGTAAGTGCTACCTTTTATTTTTAACTTATTTAAAAAAGTCCGTTCATTATTATGGACATCTTTTGCAATACGGCGTTTTAGAAGATGTTTAGGTCAGCATTTTTTTGACACTGGTCTTTCATATTTTTTTTTAAAATAACTATAAAATCAATCAATCCAGCTGAACTTACTATTGCGACACAATTACTTTCCATTAACGCAATGGTACAAAAGAAGACATTGTAGATATAGCAGCAGGCTCAAAGGTTTACAACACACTTGGTGCTGCGGTGAAAGCTGCAAACCTTGTAACCACTTTAAAAAGCAATGAGCCCTTCACCGTATTTGCACCGGCCAAAAATGCTTTTGCAAAACTCCTTCGCGGTACGGTCAATAATTTATTAAAGCCGGAAAACAAAGCTGTACTTGCTGGTATATTAACCTATTATGTGGTTGCACGAAACCTTGATGCAAAAACTGTCGAGCTGCTGTAAAAGAAGGTGGCGGTAAAGCAGCTTTAACAAGAGTTGCAGAAGGAAAATCTTTTTAATTCATTAAACCTTGCACGTGAATCTGTACTATTTCTACTTTCTCGTGTTGGTCGGCAGCAAATAGCTAACCCCCTTCAATCTTCGCTACTATAAAAGCTCCCTAAACAATCCGAACGTACAAGAGTGCGACCGCCGCCTTGGGTGGGGCAAGGTGCAACAAAGATGCCATGAAATACCCGGGCCGGGCTCAAAAAAATTATGATATACAGGAAGACCAGAGTATTAAAATACCCGGTGATTCAATGCTGCTAATATTTGCTTTTGTAATTAAACTCATCCGCAATTACTTTTAGCAGGTATAGTTTTTCGTCGCTGCTGTATTCCCAAAACATTGCGCCGCCCAGGCCGTATTTTTTTACATAGCCGCATTTCATTTTTACGGAAGTTTCATCATCGTAGGTGATAAATATTTTTTTGTCTGTATTAAAAAGATAAGGTGCGCTGGCGGCTGCATCCCAATAGCGGGTAAACCCATTTTTATTAATGAGGCTGTCTTTTAGAAATGTGAAACCGCCGCCACGCATAGGTTTCAGCGTTTTTTGATATAAGCCGTTATTTACAGCACTCTGCATTTGCCAGCCCTTACCATAAAAAGCAACGCCTATCACAATCTTCTTCGCAGGCACACCCGCAGCTATAAAAGCACGAATTGATCTGTCGGCAGAATACTGGCCTGTGTCTTTTGAAGAAGTAAATAAATTGGTATGATGGCCTGAGATACTGTCGTCGTCGCCGGTATAATCGTAACTCATTACATTTATATAATCTGTGTATTGCTGCACTTTATCCATTTCGGTATGATTGATATAATCCTGCGTGCCGCCAACTGCAGTTGTTACAAAATATTTGCGGCGGGTTATTTTATTAAGACTGTCGAGACCTTCACGCATGTATTTGAAAAGTAAAGTGTAATGCTCTTTGTCTTCGGGGCGGTAAACGTTATTGTCGCCCGGCATGCCGGGGTATTCCCAGTCAACATCTACACCGTCTATATTATATTTTGCAACAAGAGCAACACAGCTATAGGCAAATTTTTTTGTGGAGGTATCGGTTAATGTTGCATCAGAAAAGTTTTTGCTCCAGCTCCAGCCGCCAACGGAAATCAATATTTTCAGGTCGGGGTTTTGCAGTTTTAAGTCATTTAACTTTCTCAGGTTAATGGTATCTGTTGATTCGTTGTGCAGCCAGGCGCGGTTGTCTTTTACATCAACAAAAGCATAGTTGATATGCGATAGCCTGCTTACATCAATGGAGTCTATTTCAGCCAGCCCGTTGTAGCCGCCCACATAGGCAATAATTACCGGTTTATTCTTTCCGGTAGTTGTGTAAGAAACAGCAGTAAAAAAAACTGCAGCAGAAAGTAAGGAACTAAGAATAAAAGCAATTTTATTTTTCATGAATCTAAAATTAATGCTTGCCTGTAAATTATTTCGCAGAACAAAATACGGGTAATTTAAATGATTTATATTCAATTTTCAATTGGCTTCAATATTAAAAAATAATGCAGTATAATCAGCTTAGCAATCAGCGTATATTATCTATTGATGCATTTCGTGGCATCACCATACTGGTAATGATATTTGTAAACGAACTTGCCGGCATTCGGGATATTCCACAGTGGCTAAAACATATGCCTGCAGATGCTGATGCCATGACTTTTGTAGATGCCGTATTTCCAGCCTTCCTGTTTATTGTAGGCATGTCTATACCTTTCGCCATCAATAGCAGGCTGGCAAAAGGCGACAGTTTTTGGCAACTGCAGCAGCATATTTTGTTCCGTACACTAGGCTTGCTCGTACTAGGTTTTTTTATGGTAAATGCAGAGGAAGGGTACAATGAATCTTTAATGGGTATCTCCATCAATCTTTGGTCACTGCTGTTTTTTGCAGCGGTTATTTTAATATGGAAAGTGTACCGAAGCAGTAATAAAATACTTATTTATATTTTAAGAGCAATTGGCTTTGTTGTGCTGCTTTTACTCGCATTTATTTACAAAGGCGAAAACGGCGTATCCATTACTCCACAATGGTGGGGCATACTCGGTTTAATAGGGTGGGCTTATCTGTATTGCTGCATTATCTACCAGCTTAGTAAAGGCAATAAATATATTATCCTTGCTTTTATTGCTTTATGTGTATCCATGTATGCAATTGGTAAAATGCCCGGCATACAAGATGCAAACTGGCTTGGCTGGATCAGTGGTCAGGGTGGCAATGCAGCGCACAGTTCAATTGTATTGTGTGGCATGGTGGTATCGTTGGTGTTTTTTGAAGAACGAAAAAGCATCAGTGTAAATACCCGTTTTGTTCAGGCTTTTATTTTTGCTTTTTTGCTTTTTGCAGCAGGTTATTTTTTGCGGCCGTATTTTCAAATTTCAAAGATTTATGCCACGCCTACCTGGTGTTTATACAGTGCCGCTTTCTGCACGTTTCTTTTTATTTTTTTATATTGGCTTATAGACATTAATAAAATTCAAGAGTGGACAGCTTTCTTTAAGCCTGCTGGTGCAAATCCATTGCTTACCTACATCATCCCCGACATTATTTATTACCTTACTGCCCTGCTCGGCATTAGTTTATTTCCCGATAGTTTAAGCTACGGCCTGCCCGGTTTGCTATGGTCAGTTTTTTATGCCGTTGCTGTTATGGGTATTGTTATTTTGTTGAACAAGGTTAAAATTAAATTACAGTTGTAAGTACAGGGATTTATTTTGAGCCCAACTGTAGTTTGTTATAGCATCGCCTGTTGCGTCGCACTCTTGTACGTTCATATAATTTATGGAGCTTTTATCGAAGCAAAAATGTAAAATATACTCACGGTGATTATAGATTAAACAGTAAACATCTTTCGGCTTGAAGGGATAAGCAATGTAATAATAAAACTGACGGAAATGTGCCCAATGTTGAATGGAAAGTACAAGAGTGCGACGCAACCTGGCATAATAGCAGCAATAAAGCCTGGCCACAAATATTAATAAGCTAATGACTGTACCTGTTTGTTCTTATTAAATAAACAATACAAAATAGCAATGTGACAAGGCTGATTATAAAACAGATGGTAAGTACAGAATCTTCATAGCAGAATTCAATTTCATTTGTACCACTTTCAAGAGCCACACCCATAAATGTGGAGTATATGGTAATAACAGGTTTTTGTTTCCCGTTTACAAATGCTTTCCAGAATATGTAATTATTTTGGAGTAAAACGATTGTATCTAACTTTTGAACACTAACATTTATTTTAATACTCGTTGGCCTAAATTCTTTAACAGAAACGCTGGAATTTATAGTGTGGTTGCCTACACTGCTTTTTAAAAATACATAAGGCATTTGTGACACCGTGTCTTTTGCTGTGCTATTGAAATAGGTTTCCGTGCTTTTTAAAAAGGACGGATAATCAGTCAACTTTAATGTGCCTATTTTTTTATTGTAATAACTCGCATCGCCAACAAGCCCTGTTTGCTTTGCATCGAAAGTATCAATTGAGTTAACCGCTACCAATTCGGGGATATTTACTCCCTTGGGATTGCTATTGTAAATATTATTGATCACAGGCAAAGTAACCTGCCCTATGCCGGTAGCGGGCAAGTACAAAAATGCATTGATGATAACATCTGCAACTATTAAAAGAAAAAAAAGGGTATAGTTTTTTCTCTTTAGAAAAAAGATAATGAACCAAACTAATGCAACTGCAATAAATGCGTTTAGAAACAACAATAGTTGTAACGGCGCTGCATCATAAAAATATTTTATTGCAGAAACAGGATCAGGTGAAGCGGAAAGAGCAGTATTGAAAAACGAACCAAAATCTTTAAAATAAAATATGGGCACAACAATTATTAAAGCAACCAGAATAAACTTTAAATAGGTGAGTAAATTTATAAACAGCTTTAATGCGTTTTCTTTTGTACAGACGATATGCAACCCAAAGCCTGCCGATAAACAAAAGCAAAGAATAGTGAAGATCCTGTACTCACCGCTTGTTCTAACATAATCCAACAAAGGTAATTTGGTATAAAGGTTTTGCTTAAAATTTCCTCCGGCACTTAAAATAAGCATTAGCATGCCTGTAATAAAGAACACTATACTCAGGCGGTTTCTAAATTTTATACTTATTAAAATTGCAGCAATCGCTGCAATTGACAGGTATGCATTGCGCATGGCAATATCGTTACTAAAAATTCCCTGTTTTACCAAGTTAACCAATGGCAGAAAGAAAGAGAAATAAGACAATGGGTTAAACCCCGAATCGGCTAATGGCAGGTTCTGTTGCCCTGAATATATTGAATAGTTATCGAGTATTGAACCGTAACTGTAGATTGCCGGTATTGCCAGCAAAATAAATAATAACCCTGCAATGCCCAGGAACTTTATATTTTTTGAAAACCCATGCACATATTCTTTGTTCAATGTAAAAAGCAACAAAGAAAAAGGCATAAGAAAATATACTACTCCAACGGGTATTGCAGGATGCCCGCCTGCAAAAACCATATACCCGGATAATGCAAGAAAAACACTGTTTCTTAAAGATGGATTTTTCAAAAGTCGTAAATAAGCCATCAACAATAAAGGCAAAAAAGCGGCCGATGTTAAGAAATTAATATATTGTAAACACCCGGTAAAAAAACCAGAGCACATATACATTGCAGCAATAACCAAACTAACATTATCACTTAGTTTCAGGGATTTAGCAAGCCTTAACATACAAAGCCCTGCAAGGTAAATATAAAGCAGTACCTCAACAGTTAAGCTATACGCATTATAGCCAACAAATGCAAACAGCCAGGTAATCGGGTTCCAGAAAGCAAACCCCATATCAGCATAAATCGGGAATCCGAAATTCATATATGGATTCCACAAAGGAAGCATGCCGCTATGCAGTGCTTCACTTAAAAAATATTTATCGGGAAAGTTGTCGCTGAATGCATCATTCTTCATCCCAAAATAAAAAGAAGAAAGCGGCAGATAAGCAACCAGCAAAATAAGTAACAACAGTAAGTAAGGTTTTAGAAAATAAAACTTAGCGAACATGAACGTCCATTTATTCGATTGACTGTAAAATTTTTAAAGAGGGTATAAGATACTCTTCCTTTTTTGCTTAACGCAACATTCGTTGTATTTACTTTCCATTGCGCTCAATAGTGACTGTAAATATGCCTCAAATATAGTTAATGAAGCATGGTGATAAACTAAACTTGCATATTGGAATGTTTTTGGGTCGGGCTGCGAGATTTTCAAGGCATCGCCTGTTGCAGCTTGCCCCGCCTATGGCGCATATGCGTCAAGCTAATTTTTGATAAAAATCGCTGAAAGTGTTTACCGGTAATGGTTTTAGGTTGTCTTGCAATGAGGATTTAGTAAATGGTTTTAAATATTAATGCTTTGCCGAATAATCTTCGCTTTCATTGCCAAGGAAAAAAGGCAACTGATTCCCGAAAGTCGCATAGGGAACCAAAAGTACAAGAGTGCGACGCAACGAAAACTCAATAGTAGCAATACTGTTGGGTCAATAAATGTATTCCTTAGCTTGACGCATATGCGCCTATGGCGGTGGTCGCACGCTTGTACTTTATTTCATTTTGCATCAAAACCCGAGCACGTTATTTCCTTTAATGTTAAAAGCAGTAAATTCGAAACAATATATCTTTAGCGTGGCGTAACCAGATATTACATTTTATGAAACTGTTGATAAACATCCTGCTGATTTTTGTTTCAACATTTGCCTTTTCACAAAACCCGGCAAATAATCCAGGTTTTGGTTATACCGGTAGCCTGGCAGAAATATACACACCAGAAAAGCTAGCCATTTTACTCACTTCAAATGATTCTACTGCCCGCCAAAAAGTAAACTCCATTTTTAAATGGGTAACAGGTAATATTGCTTACAACACCAAAGCATTTAAATACACCAGCAGCCGGTCAAAAGACTATTTGCTGGAAGAGGAGGAAGAAGATACTGCCGCTACTTTAAAACCGCTTAACCTGCGGGTTGCCCAAATTGTACTAAAAAGAAAAACGGCTGTTTGCGATGGTTACGCCAGGCTATTTAAAACGCTCTGCGATTATGCTGATGTAAAATGTGAAATAATAACCGGCTATGCACGAACAAATATCAATCGTATTGGTGCCCGGTTTGTAAGCAACCATAAGTGGAATGCAGTTTTTATTGATACCAGCTGGTACCTGCTCGACGCAACATGGGCAAGCGGTTACATCAATTACCGCGATGAATTTGAAAGGGCATATATAGCTGGATACTATCTCGCCGAACCTTCCTTTTTTTTTCTTGACCATTATCCTGAGGAGCAGCGCTGGGCCTTGCTGCCCAACGCACCTTTGCCAGCAGAGTTTAAGACTACCCCATTTAAAACTGCTGCTTTTAACCGCAATTATATTTTGTCGTTTAAACCGGTTAGCGGAATTATTTATGCCGATGTTGGCGACAGCATTGTTATTGAAGTGGAAACAAACCGGATAAAAAGAAAACTCTGGGTAACGGATAACCTTAATGTTGATAGCAGCAGTTTGGCCGTTTTACAATGTTGTGGTTTTATAAATCCGCCCAATACAATCAACGGCAATAAAATAAGCGTAACCTTTAAAGATATTTCTGCCGAAACCGAATGGCTCAATGTTATTTACGATGATGAACTCATTATGCGTTATAAACTGAATGTAAGGAAAGATCGTATAGATGAAAAATCCTTAAAATAAAATATAACAGGACTTCCCTGTCGCTCAAAGGTAATAAAGTACCAGCGTGCAACCGCCGCTTTTAGCGCATTGGCGTCATGCTAAGTTTGAAACGAAATAGCCACAGCATAAATTTAAAAAGTGGTTTCGGGGGTTTTTTGCATCTGAACTTTTAAGCCAGCGGTGTAACCTGTTGGGATAATATTGTCATACAAACCATCCTTGCCCTAGCGGGGCAACCTTACCATCCTGTAAATTATGTAAATCATCAGGCTGCCACACTGGGGCAGATTTTGTTTGGCACATTGAATAAGCTTCAAACAGGTTACGCCGCTGGCGTTTAAGTGCGGCATTTGAATTTCATTAAATGAAAATTTGCTTCACGCATATGCGCCATAGGCGGGCCAAACTGCAGCGAACCTGCCATGAAATGGCCGCTGTCTGGCATAAAAGACTTTATATAAAGGTTACCAGCCGCTCATGTAATGCCGCTGTTAATTAGCTACTACAACAAACACAAACATTACATTTGCCGAAATTTTAACGCACATGAAGAGAATATTGATCTATGCCCTGCTGCCGGGCATGAGTTTTTTTTATAATACAGCTGCAGTTGCCCAGAAGGGTAAGACAAAGCCCGCCCCAATGAAATACATTGATCCTGCAAATATGGATCTAAGTGTAAAACCAGGCGATAATTTTTATTTGTACGCCAATGGAGCCTGGATAAAAAACAACCCCGTTCCTGCTTCTAAAACCCGCTGGGGTAGTTTTGATATGCTGCGCCAGACCAGTCTGGAACGTTTAAAAGCCCTATGCGACGATGCTGCAGCTAATACTGGTAAAAACACTATTGCACAGAGGGTGGGAGATATGTACGCCAGCGCAATGGACAGCGCCGCTATTGAGAAACTAGGGTATACACCCATAAAGCCAGAACTGGAAAGGCTGGCTGCTTTAAATAGCAAAGACCAGGTTTTAAATGAGATAGCCACACAGCGTTCAAAAGGCGTTGGCGGCTTAGTGTTCGGCTTTAGCGTAGGGCAGGATGATAAAGATGTAAACACCTACATTCCGCAGTTAGGGCAGGGTGGAACTTCGCTGCCAGACAGGGATTATTATTTAAAGAATGATGCCCGTAGTCAAACCATCCGCACCGCATACCTTAGTTATGTAACAGATATGTTTAAAATGGTGGGTGATGATTCTGTTACCGCCCATTCAAAAGCCGTTGCCATTATGGGGCTTGAAACCGGTTTTGCAAAAGCACAAATGAGCCGCGTAGAAATGCGAGACCCAAAGAAAACCTACAACAAATTCGCCGTTGCCGATTTTTCGAAAACCACCCCGGGCCTCGACTGGAAGGCTTTGCTTGCTACCATGAAGATTGACAAAGCCGACAGTATTCTGGTAAATAATCCTACCTTTTTTAAAACAGCCGATGCGCTTTTTAGTGCAGTACCGTTAGATACCTGGAAAGCCTATTTGCAGTGGGCTGTTATAAAATCGAAAGCTGGTTATTTAAGCAGTGCTTTTGTAAACCGCAGCTTCGAATTCAACAAAACACTTAGTGGCCAGAAACAAATTACCCCACGCTGGCAGCGTATGAGTGGCTTTGTAGACAATTCGCTGGGCGAACTACTCGGCCAGCTCTATGTGGAAAAATATTTTAACGATGCAGCTAAGCAAAGAATGCTTGCACTGGTAAAAAATGTACAGTCAACTTTTGCAGACCGTATAAACCGCCTCGACTGGATGGGCGATTCTACCAAACAAAAATCGCTGGAAAAATTAAACGCCATTGTAAACAAAATAGGCTTCCCCGATAAATGGGAAACTTACGATGGCGTGGTTATTAACCGCAACAATTTAATCGGCAACATAGAAAGCGTGAACCAATGGGACTATAATAAAATGGTTCATCAAATGGGTCAGCCTGTTGATAAAACAGAATGGGGAATGACGCCCCCGACCATCAACGCTTATTACAATCCCACAAACAATGAAATTGCTTTTCCAGCCGGCATTTTGCAGTTTCCTTTCTTCGATTTTGGCGCTGATGATGCCGTTAACTATGGTGGTGTTGCAGCTGTTATTGGTCACGAGTTAACGCATGGTTTCGATGATGAAGGCCGACAATACGCAGCCGATGGAAACCTGAAAGACTGGTGGACAGAAGAAGACGGAAAAAAGTTTACCGACAAAGCCAATAAAGTAGTTGAGCAATACAATAACTATATTGTAAACGACAGCCTTCATGTAAACGGAGAATTAACGCTTGGCGAAAACCTCGCCGATCTTGGCGGCATAAATATTGCCTACGAAGCATTCAAAAAAACAGAGCAGGGAAAAAGCGGTAAATCCATTGATGGCTTTACACCTGATCAGCGTTTCTTTTTAAGCTGGGCGCAGGTTTGGCGCGCCAACATTCTGCCCGAGTTTGCAGCGCAGCTTATCGTGGTAGACCCGCACAGCCCCGGCATGTACCGCAGCAATGGCCCGCTCACCAATACAGAAGCCTGGTACAAAGCATTCAACATAAAACCCGGCGATAAAATGTATAAGCCGGAAAACGAAAGAATAAGAATCTGGTAATTATAAAAAGGGCTGCAACCGCGGCCCTTTTTTATGTTTGCAACTGAATATTTTTCTAATAATTTTTTTTGCCCGGCAACAGGCCCTTGTAGCATCGCCTCTTGCGTCGCACTCTTTTACGGTTGGATTATATATTGAGCTTTTACCGCAGCGAAGATTGCAGTATTTGCTGTTAGTGAGGCGACCAACATCGGCGGAGGAGTGAACTCCCAGTTAGATTTTCAAAAAACCGAGTTCATATACTTTAGGCTGCAACTTCTCGGTAAGGGCTTTATAGGCTTCTTCAAAAGGTTTAAAACTAATGGGTACAAAATCGCTGCTTGCATTGCGTGCTTGCAGGGCTTTGCGAATCTGGTACCAATCTACATCAGGGCGGTTTAATTTCAGGTCGTCGCGTACACTACGCACATCTGTGTGGGCAAAAAAAGCTTGGCATAATTTTTTGCCTTCAGCTAATACATTGTTGTCTTCATTTGAAAATATTTTATCCGCCATATACTGTACCATAAAATCGCTTTCAAAACGGTCGGATGCGTTTACCTCCTGCTCGGTGTAAGGTAAAAAGTGGTTTACAATGCAACATTGTTTGCAGTTCCATTCTAACCTGTTGGCACTGGCAGTTAGGTTGCTTCCGTTAAACAGCATCCAAACTAAACAATCATTTTTAAACTCCTCATGTAATGTTTCACTTGGTTGTAAAAACTGGTCCCGGTCGTTGAGCCAGGTGGGTTTGATTAGTCCCCTCGCCTTGGTTCGTGTCCGTAAAATTAAATCAAATGCCCCGGTGCGTGTCTCCACGCATCGGAATATAAACATCTTCCGCCCTTGTTCAAGTTGTTCCCAACAATCTTCGCTTCAATCTTCGCTAGAGTAAAAGCTGAATAGAAATTCAAACCGTACAAGTGTTTCAATTTTGCTGCTTTTACACGCAAAATTGCTCAAACGGCGATGTTATGAAAAACAAATGCTGGTTCACAAAAATTCGTCGCCTTAGTTCATGTTACAAAATAAAAAGAAAGTGAAGGTAGCTATGCGGCAGCCTCTTAATCCAACGCAAAAGCCTTTGGAGATACACTGCCGGTGAGCCAAAATTTTTTCAGTATTTTTAAAAACCTGCGTAGCCGTCGAAACGTGGATTTACAAAGTTATTTAGAATACTTCCAAACCGAAACGCGAGTCCGAAGGAAGTATAATAGTTATAAGTAGAGGCAAGCTGGCGTTTGCGGGTAAGTACTTCCTGCTCGGTAACACCGCCTTTAACAAGGTTAATCTGGTTGTGTACCAAACTGGCGTTGGCACGTACAAAAAAAGATAAGCCGCTACCTATTCGTACGTCGGCATTTGCACTAAGACCAATTGCATTTAATGACCAATCTTTAAAATAATTACGGTAGTAAATACCGCCATTAAAAGTTCCCCACTTTTTATTTAAGGTAATGGCTGCTGAAAACCGGTGACCATATATTGTTTCCCTTATTTTATTATAAATGGTAGTATCATAATAGTCAATATTGTTTACATCCAGTCCATACCTGATCACGAAAAACCTGTTGTTCACTTCTTTATAATCGTACACATTATACTCGATAGAAGGACTAAAAAATAGCTTTCTTTTATAATTATCAAATGTATTATTTGAAAAAGAAGTTTGATACCCGTAGCTCCAGTGATCGCTGAAAGACTTTACCAGGTTATGATAAAACCTGTAATCGGTGTTTTTTACTTTGTAATTGGTAGTGCTGGCACTATCTTCATAGGTATATACAGAATTCCTAAGGTCTCCGTTCAGGTAAAACTCTACCTTCAATTTATCGGTTGTTCTGTTTGCGGAAAGGTTTGAGCTAATCACATTGTTTTTGTACACCCTTTCTGCGTTATACTGCCCGCTTGCAGCTACCCTGAAAACCCAAAAATTCCATTTGTCGCGTTTATCGTTTTCGTAAGGTGGCCTTGCATTTAGCGGGTCTTCCTTCATAACTATTTTCACTTGCGATGCATAAGGCGTTTTAGCTATTAGCGGAGAAAAGCCCAGCATTAAATATTGTAGAATAGCGTTTCGAACATCCGAAGCTGTGGCATTTGGAAGCGTATTAAAAATCAACGTATCTGAATATTTCTTGTACTGGTTTTGCCCATAAAAATTCATTTTATATTGCACTCCACCGCTACCAGCCGTTTGCGCAGTTAAAAGCACATGAACATCAGCGCTGGTCATGTCTAAAACAAAATTCACAATATTTATTTCAGATTTAAAATAGCTAAAGTCGCATCCCACGCGGCAATCAATAAACACGTTGAGTTTTCCGGGAACTTCATTTTGGGCATTGGTTACTAACACAATCAACGACGACAATGTAACAGCAACGGCTTTCCACATAATTAAATTGTTTACCTTGAGCGATTCTTTAAAAAGCGGCAAAAGTAACTTACCAAACCTATCCATCGCTGATTAATAAAAAATGTTTTTTAGTTACGTTTATTGTTCAGTGCCATACAGCATTTTTAGTTACTAAAAATTTCATTTAAGTCTTCATCAGTCAATTTTTTCTTTACAATGCCGCACTGCCCGCTGCCAATACCTAAGCCCTTCACGAGCAACTGTTAAAGAGCCAAAAATAAAGGCATTATGTACCTTGCTTTGGTACTGCTATTAAGCTTTAGTTGCGTCGCACTCTTGTACGGTCAAATTATACATTCAGCTTTATAGAAGCGTAGATTGAAGCGGGAGATTACTGGCAACAAAATCTGCTGTAGCAATAGATAATTTCAGCCTTTGTTGCTGTTGCCTTACACAACCTTCGCTTCAATCTTCGCTACGGGAAAAGCTCAATAGAATTACAGAACGGACCAGTGTGCGACGCAAGAGCCGATGCCATGAAATATGTAAGCCGGGCTCATAAAATAAATAATATAAAAAAAACCGGGATTACTTCCTGAAGACAAGAATCGCGACAGAGGTTTAGACTTAAATTACCGGGTTATAAAAACCGGAGCCCCCGCTTTTTTTATTAACATAAGTGAATAATAACTTACATCTTCCAAACACCTGTGTTGGCGCAAAAAAAATGGTGGATAATCATCAAAAAATTACTGCATCATTTGGATGCTGCAGTACCAGACAATGGGATAAGCCTTGCGGTTAGGTCTGGCTCTTTCATGTCTTTATCAAATGGAAACATGGGGCGCTGGATTCTTTTAAAAGGAAGGTGCACAATATCCTGGTCAACACCACCTGGTGTAAGTGCCATTACCCAGCCCGCCTGCATGGCATATAATTCTGGCACCAGGTAGCCAATCTTTACCACTACAATATCCGTTTTTCGGGGGTTCAATCCCAGTTTGGTAAAATCACTTTCGTTGTGATAGGGTTTACGTTTTTGTGTTAGAATAACATGGATACTTCCTACTTTGACCGACACTTCCACTTCCGCATCTTTATCACCTTTTACAATCGATTCAACGATGCCTTTAATATGTGCAGGTGGCGCAAAACGTGCATCTACTTTTGCCCCGGCATAACCATCTACAGCCTTGCCCACGCCAGCCTGCATTGCCTGCTGAACCAGTTCTGGCGCAGGCAGGGAAGCATAAATAACAGAAGGCCCGGTGCTGTCTTTAAATGCAGGGTAAGTAAGCAGCTGGGTTAAGGTCCAGCTAACATCTCCGGCACCGCCAGCAGTTGGGTTATCTCCCATATCGCTGATAAAGAAGGGGCGCTTGTTGCTGGCCAATGCAGTGGCGAGGCTTTGTTGCCAGGATAGTGTTGGCGCTACAAAATCAAATGCCATCCTTGAATCCCAAAAACGATGCGCTAATTGCTCTGCGGTTTGGGTTACTTTTTCTTTTTCGTCTCCATACACCATTACCACCGCATGATTGCGTGGTTCATCTGCCCATGCATAACCAATCCAGATGGCCGCATCGGTAACACCGGCCTGCATGGCGGCGGGAGCAACCGCTGCATAAATACTTTTGCCGGGTTCTATGCGGGTACTTGTTTTTTCGCCGGGTAATAAAACAGGTATTGGTATCCAAGCTTTATAGGCGGGCTTGCCTTTGCCGCTTTCAATTCTCTGCAAAAGGTTTTCCACTGCACGATGTTTTGTTTCCATGGCATCTTCGTGTGGAGCCATGCGGTGGCAGGTAATAAGGTCGGTGTTTTCTGCCAACGCCTCCGTAACATTGCCATGCAAATCCATCGATGTAGATATGATGGTGTTATAACCAACAACCTTTCTTATTCTTTTAAGCATGTCGCCTTCCGGATCGTCGAGCCCCACCACACTCATGGCGCCATGAATGTCAAAATACACTCCATCGTAGGGCATGTTACTCTTTAGCGAATCCAGCATCTTACCAACCAGTGATTCATAGGCCTCCCTGGTAACGGCTCCACCCGGCAGCGCATACCCAACTACCGTTGGGATCCAGTTAGCTCTTTTTAGCATCGGTGAATCGGCACTCAAAAAAGGATAAAACGTAAAAGCATCTTTTCCATACATGGTATGAAACGCTGCTTCATCTGTAAACGCCGGAGAAAAAGTACTCGATTCAATCGACAGCCCTGCAATTGCAATGCGTGGCAGCGATTTTTTATTGTTCTCACAAGCCGACAAACCCGCCATGCAATAAGCGGCTATAATTAGTAAGGAAAATTGTTTCACGATATAAAATTTTAATGAGTTTTTTACCAGCATTCAAACTGCATAGTTAGCTAAAAGGTATGATTTATTTTGGCATTAGAAAAACAGCGGTGCAATTTTCGTTCGTTTTGGTTGGTGTCCTTAAAATAAAATTAGAGATGCGCCGGTGCGTTTCTCCACCCATTGTAATAAAACATGATTTCTACGCCGATGTTGCTCGCCTTACCAACATCAACCGCTGCAGTCTTCGCTTCGGTAAAAGCTGAATAGAATTTCAAACCGTACAAGTGTGCGACGCAAGGATGTTTAATTGAAATACCGCTGCCCGGTTCATAAATTCTAACTGAGGAATGGTGTGGGGATTTCATAAAAGCGTAGGTTATAAAAAAACCTTCTTAATTGTCTTCCCTGCAATTTCCAAAACCTTGGTTCGTGTCCATAAAATAAAATTAAAGATTGCCCGGTGCGTGTCTCCACGCATCGGAAAAAAACTGATTTCTACTCTGCGATCGTTGGAATTGTCTCCAACAATCTTCGCTTGGATAAAAGCTGAATAAAATTCAAACCGTATAATTGTTCCAATTTTGCTGCTTCTACACGAAAATTGCTCAACCCGCGATGCTATGAAAAATAAACGCTGGTACATTAAAAAGCGTTAATCAAAATTTTAACACCGCTCCTAAAATTTAAGATGTAAACTCTTCTGCTGAGGGAGTAAAAATAGTAAAGCCACCCT
>JBBRDW010000098.1:0-17334 GCA_038203525.1 Chitinophagales bacterium
GCCTTACTTTTTCTGTAAATGCAATTACAAAATCTTCACTGCACATTGCGCCATTTATTTTTATGCGCTCCCTGAAGTCTTTCAAATGTGGCGATGTATATAAACCAGTCTTATAACCTGCTGTTTGCAACACAGACGCCAGCATGTGGCTTGTAGAACCCTTGCCGTTGGTGCCTGCTATATGTATACTTTTAAATTTTTTGTGCGGATTACCAAATGCTGCACAGATATTTATAGTGTTGGTAAGGTCATGCTTATACGCTGCCGCGCCAATGCGGCTAAACATGGGCAAAGCTTGGTAAAGATATTCAAGGGTTTCTGTGTAAGTCATGCCTACAAGATAGAAAGATTATCCTTTTGGTTCCTCAAATTTAATGCTAATGGTTCCGCTTTGAATTTCTGTACCTTTTGAAAACTTAAGCAGTTTTGCCTTAGTAATAGCTATTTTATTAATTTCAGAAAAGGGGCTACCCAGTTTTAAACTGGCAGCAGTTACATTGCCGTTTTCATCCACCGTAATGTTTACCTGAACTATTCCACCATGTTGGTAAGTATCTTCAAACTTAGTGCTGCTACTGATCTTACGGTTCGTTAACCCGCCTGAAATAGTTATGCCGCCACTGCCCGTTCCTCCGTTTCCGGTGTAACTGTCGGAGTTGGGATTGCCATTTGGTTTGCCCTGATCACCCTTGCCGCCGGCAATGCCCTGGTCTTTTGCTTTATTGTAGCTATCCGCATTATTACCGCCATTGGATGTTGCTTTTCCACCTGCATAAACCGCTTTTGCTTTTGGAGGTTGTGGTGGTGTATTTACAATGGGTTTATTATTGGTATTTTTTACATCTGTATTTTCTGTAGCCGAAGGGTTTTTCTTTACAGCAGGCTTGTTTGATGTGTGTATTACAGGAGCATCGGGCTCATTATTGTCTGCCACTTCAGGGTTGGTTTCTGCTGCTGCCTGCGATGTTTGTGGCGGAGTAACACTTGTTTCCTGAGCGGCTGAAAGCTCACCGGGAATTTGTGGCGGCACATCGCCAAAACCGGTTTCGCTGTTACCGAGGTTTACTTCTATGCCTTCGTCAACGGGAATTGGCGGTGGCACGGGTATGGTCCAGCTTACAAGAAATAAGAAAAGGAACAATGCACCGGTTATAAAAACAGTAAGGCCGAGCGCTTTAATATTCTTCTCTTTTTCAAACTGTTCGTTTATATAATTTTTAGTGTTCATTTTATTTTAATTTAAATGTTCGCCGGCTGTTTACTGTCGCCAAATGTTATTCCGTACAAGAGTGCGACGCAAGTAAAGTTTAATAGCATTACAATTGCCCGGCCCATAATATTCTTTAATACAATTTTGATACCAGCTAATCTTTTTATGGCATCTTCGTTGCGTCGCAATCCTTTCATCTTTTTTACTGTTATTATGCTTCAGCGTCCACTGGTTAAAAAGCTTTTATTTACACTGCAAAACAACACTGTTGTTGCAAATTTAAACTTCCTATATTACTGTTACTGTTATAAAGATGCTAACAGGCTGTGCATTACATAAATCTATTTTAGAACGAAGTGTTTACGGCAAAATTGTTTATGCAATCTTTGCAAGATCATTTGCTATTAAAAAGGCCTGGCTATTGTGGCTGGAGATTTGTCTAAATCTCCGTATCGTTTTTAGGGCTGCCATCTTGCTGTAAGGAAAGAGACTTAACTTTAGTTTCATAAACATAAAAGCTAAATTCAAAACCAGATAACATGAACGCCCTGATCATCATTATCGCCGTTATTGCCGTTCCCCTTATTATTGCCCTTTTTACAAAAACAGAATACAGCGTAGAACGGGTAATTGTAATAAGCAAATCGAAACAAGAGGTTTTTGATTATATAAAATTCTTACGAAATCAAAATATTTACAGTGTCTGGAATACGAAAGACCCAAACATGAAACAGGAATTCAGCGGTACAGACGCAACACCCGGCTTTGTTTCATCGTGGGAGAGCACCGACAAAAGCGTGGGCAAAGGTGAACAAACCATTAAAAAAATAATCGAGGGAGTAGGCATCGAACTTAGCCTTCACTTTATTAAGCCATTTGAGGGTGTTGCTGATGCGCATATGAACACAACCGCTATTTCAGAAAATGAAACCAAAGTAACCTGGGGCTTTAAAAGTAAAATGAAATACCCTATAAACTTTATGCTGTTGTTTATGAACATGGACAAAATGATTGGTAAAGACCTGGCTGGTGGACTGGAAAATTTAAAAACCGAATTAGAGAAATAGTACGCATTATATTTTCGCGTCAATAAACTAAATACCTGCATTCCGTTATTTTAATAAGCTTTATGCCATTATTTTCTAACGCTAATATCAGCATTGCCACAGCAAAAGATATCTCTGCTGTTAAAGACCTGCTAAACAGCGCCTACCGGGGAGAAAAATCTAAAAAGGGATGGACAACCGAAGCGCATCTTATTGCGGGTGATGTACGTACCGATGAAGGCAGCGTTCAAAAAGTTATAGATCAGCCCGGAAGCGTAATATTAATATACACCAATAAAGACGAACAAATAACTGCCTGTGTAAACCTACAGCAGCATGCAGAAAAAATTTATCTTGGTATGTTTAGTGTTTCGCCAGATTTACAGGGCGGCGGTATAGGAAAACAAATGCTGCTGGCCGCAGAAGAATACGCTGCAAACCTGAATTGCACTGCAATTTATATGACAGTAATATCTGTTCGTGCAGAATTAATAAGTTGGTATCAGCGCCACGGCTACAGAGATACGGGGGAAAGAAAACCATTTGCTGAAGATGCTGTAACAGGTAAACATCTTCAGCCGCTGGATTTTATGACGCTGGAAAAACCCATAGTAAATTTGTATAACCGGGTTTAGAAAAGGCGGCTACTTAATTAGCGTTACATTAACCGCATTGGCACCTTTTGGCCCCATTTCAATTTCAAAAGTTACTTTATTGCCTTCTTTAATTGACTCAGAAAGTGAGTTGATGTGCACAAAAAGACTATCCTGCGATTCCTGGTCTTTTATAAAACCATAACCTTTTGTGTCATTAAAAAACGTAACTGTACCGGTTCTTATCAGGTCTTTAGGGTCAGTTGGCGCATGCTTGGGCACACCAATTTCTATATCCTCAAGATTAATGGTAACTTTTTTTCTTGGGTCTGGGGGTTTCGACGACAGGTTGCCGTTTTCATCAAGATAAGCCAGCATACTATCCAGGTCGTTACCATCTTTGGTGTTCTCTTTACGTTCCTGTTTACGCTCTGCTTTTTCTTTTTTGCTTTGTTGCTTTTTCTTTTCCCTTTCTTTCTTATTCCATGTTTCGGCCATAGTGCTTTACTGTTTTATTTTAAATAATCTGTTGCCCCGGCAGTGATGAATGAGTAGCATTAATCAGAATAAAAAGTACCGAGCCATCCGCAGATTAGAATAAAGGTATATTATTTATTCCGCTTCGCGCTGTTGGCTTATTGTTTACTCCGGTTTACGGGGTACAAAATTTACCAAAAGCTGTCGCCCGGCTAACTAAACCTCTTTAAAAAAATGTTTTTTTTGTTTACCACCCTCAAACCGCTCATCATCTTCTGTTGTGTCACTCACTTGTACGTTTTGTTCTTTATTCGGCAATAGGCAGCAACCTGCACAAAGCCAAGCCTATCTTTATTAAACAGTCAAAACCCATCATTTGTTAAAAAATTATCTGCCTTTTACAACATTTTTTCAGTTGCTGCATTACTATACTATGCAAATCATTCCATCTTCAACCATAGCAACCTGGGAGCGGTTTTACCGTGCCAACTTTATAAACAGCCTTACCGGTTTTAAATCGGTAAATCTTATTGGTACCGCAGATAAAAAGGGACAAACCAATCTGGCCGTTTTTAGCAGTATTGTGCATATTGGTTCCAACCCCGCATTGGTGGGGTATATTAACCGGCCCATAACAGCAGCACCGCATACATTAGCCAATATTAAAGCCACCGGCATTTATACCATCAACCATATAAATCCGGCATTTCTGCAGCAGGCGCACCAAACAAGCGCCAAATACCCTGACGATATTAGTGAATTTGCAGAAACGGGTTTAACACCAGAATATGCAGAAAACATTACCGCCCCGTTTGTAAAAGAAAGCAGCATAAAATATGCGTTATCGCTGGAAGAAATAATACCCATACAACTAAACGATACCTTCCTTGTGATAGGTAAAGTGCAATATGTTCAAATACCTTCCGGCATTCTCTCTGCCGATGGTTTTCTTGAACTGGACAAATCGCAATCCGTTTGCAGTAATGGCGGCGATGCGTATTATTCTACGCAACTTATCAACCGCTACCAGTATGCAAAGCCGGGGGTGAAGGCAGAGAAGATATAAGTTTCCGTAAGAGATGACATCTTTTAAAAAGATGTCATCTGTGTTCTTCCGGCATTTGCTTTGTAATATTCATCGTCTCCACACTTACTGTACAAACTTTTTTAAGCAACTCAATTACCCGCACTTTGTAATCTGCAAAACGGTACGTGTTGAATTTTTCTGCAATGGTTGGGACGGTGGGTTTCACCGCGTCTCACTCTTGTACTGTTGGATATTTATCGGGCTTTTATTTAAGCGAAGGTTGTGGAGAAGTGGTTCGTGAGGACACGAACCAGGGCGAAGGTTGTCCCGTTAATATATTTCAGTTTATTTTTCATCATCGGGCCAGCGGGGCGTAGTTATGGTTGTAATGGCGATTTCGCAGGTTACAATATTAGTAGATGGATCATCGGTAGCTGAAATTACAATACCTGTTTTTCCGTTGCGCAAATAATCTACGAGTGCTTTCACACCTTTACCCATATCCCCGCCGTTACTCTTTAAATAAACGTAACCACGCTGCTTCAGTAACTTCGAAAGTTCGTTAAAATGCTCGTTGTTTGTAAAACTGAAATTTACATAGCGGTAATCCCTGCCGGTGCCTTTAACCACAAGCCACGCAGCAGAATTATAGGTGCCTGTAGCGGGGTTTTTTTTATCCGTATAAGTGTACATCTCTCTTAAGTTTGGGGGCAGCCGCTGTGCGGGTTGTATACTATAGTGGTTAGATAAAACTATTTTTTCGAATGCGTCTAAGGTCTTGCATTGAGAAAGCGAGAGCATTTCATCAAAAGTAAAAAGCTTTTGGGCATTAAGTGGCGTATTCATTATAAGTGTAGTTAAAAAAATTACTATGGATAAGATCATTTTCATGAGTAACAAGATAGAATTAAATTTTTAACCACTGGCATATAATTCAAAATGTTTTTATTGACTATTTTTCCTGCGGCATTTGCTCTATAATTTTCTTCTTTGAATTAAGAGATGACATCTTTTAAAAAGATGTCATCTCTGGTCTTCGGGCATTTGATGTATAATATTCATCATCTCCACACTTAACGTGCAAACTTTTTTAAGCAAATCAATTACCTGCACTTTGTAATCTGCAAAACGGAACGTGTTGAATTTTTTTGCAATGGTTGGGACGGTGGGTTTCACTGCGTCTCACTCTTGTACTGTTGGATATTAATCGGGCTTTTATTTAAGCGAAGGTTGTGGAGAAGTGGTTCGTGAGGACACGAACCAGGGCGAAGAAGATGTCATCTCTGGTCTTCGGGCATTTGATGTATAATATTCATCATCTCCACACTTAACGTGCAAACTTTTTTAAGCAAATCAATTACCTGCTCTTAATAATCCTCTTGCAGTTGAACGTACAATCATCATCAAAATACCCGCTGTAATAAAATCCTAATAAAGAAATAGCCGTATTGATTAAAAGATGACATCTTTCAAATAGATGTCATCTTTTAATGATCTTCTTCAATTGCAACATCGCAATTGTAATAATAGCTGCTCATAGTTTTATGTGTATCAATAAATTGTTGTAAGCCACCAAACCATTCTATTACTTCTTTTCTTTTCAGGCGGGTGGGCATTAGAAAGTAAACTATGCCACGATGACCACTTGTGCAGCGTGAAATCTTTGCACAATTTATGATGCAGTGCATTTGCGTGTATGTAAATAATGGCTTGTGTATAATGCGTTTCTTTAACCACTTCTACTCTTTTAAAAGACCTGTGAAAAAGCTTTCCCTGCCGGTTATGCTGCTTATTGTATGCCATAGAATAAGAAATAAAAAAATGTTTCCATTCAAATTCGAGCAGCAGTTCAGTTGTAGCTTTATCAGCCAGGTATTTTTTTTCTATTGGTTTTAAACCAGCATCCGGCAGGCTTAGCAGGTATTCTTTTATTTCCCTTGTGTCTTTTATCTGCACTAAAACATGGACATGATTGGGTAACAAATTCCAGAAAAAAGTGTCCAGAAAAGGGTGTAAGTATTTTTCGTATTGTTTTAAAAAATACAAGCTGTTGGCTTCTGATTTAAAAAGAAGTTCTTTATTGTTGGTTCGGTTATATAGATGAAATATGCCCCCGTCGTAAAAGTTGGCTGTATAGTTGGTTTTACTTTTCATGATTCATTTATTTTTACTTAAAAATAAAGATGTCATCTTTAAGGCTTCTTTACGCGTAAATCTCCGCTTCAATAAAAGCTGAATAAAGCACAAATCGTACAAGAGTGCGACGCAAGAAAAGTTCAATAGTATTACTATAGCCGGGCTCAAAAAAATGTATTTATAAAACTACATGCTGGTTACGGTTATCTCGGTTTCGGCTTCTTCTTCGCGGTTTTCATTCCACTCAACTATGAAGTTGTTGCGGCCTTCGCCTACGAGGATGTTCATGTATTTTTGCTGCGATAACTCGAGCAGGGAGAGAAAGAGAAAGATGGCGTGTATGCGGTTCTGGCAATGCTCGAACAGTTTTTCGAACGATGCGGTTTTTTGGGCTTTTACGGTGGTGAGCATGTTTTCGCGACTGCCTTCCATGGTGTAGCTGTAGCGCGCTACGGTGTGTACGGGTTTGTTGTTGCGCTCCTGTACGCGCTGCATAACTTTTTCGAACGCTTTCATCATTTTAAAAAGCGTTACGGTTTGTATTTCGGTGCCTTCGGCGGCTTCTTCGCCTATGAGGGAAAGTTCTTTCTGCAGGTTGCCGCGCTTTACCATTAGCATGCGCAGGGCTTCCATTTCGGCCATTTTTACGGAAGCCTCTTTAAAGCGTTTGTACTCGAGTATTTTATCGATGAGCTCCTGGCGTGGATCTATTTCGTTACCCTGGGCATCTATATCTTTTCTTGGTAAAAGCATTTTTGCTTTTATGCGCATGAGCGTGGATACAAAAAGTATAAACTCGCTGCTAAGCTCGATGTTCAGTTTTTCTTCGCCGTGTACAAAATCGAGAAAGTCTTTAATGATTTTTGTGATGGGTATATTGTAAATATCTAGCTCGTCGCGTTCTATAAAAAACAGCAAGAGGTCGAACGGGCCTTCAAAATGTTCAATCTTTATTTGGTAATTGGGGGCGCTCACAGTATCGGTTTTATTGGCTTAATGTAAAAGAAAAATCCCGGAAGGCTATATTGCTGCCGGGATTTCAAAAGTATCATTAAAGATTGAATGGAGGGTATAAACCAGTAACAAGTATTCCACATTTAGTGGCACTACTTTTTTAGTGAATCGCGAATCTCCATTAGCAAAACGTCTGTTGAAGATGGTGCCGGGGGCGCTGCGGGGGCTGCTTCTTCTTTTTTCTTCAAATTATTGATGGCTTTAATAACCAGGAACATTACCAGTGCTACCACCAGAAATTCTATAACGGTAGAAATAAAAGTTCCATAACGAACGGCCACTTCGGCAACCGTTACACTGCCGTCTGCTGCTGTTTCTCCGGGCTTTAGTACATACTTCCAGTCAGACAGGTCTTTGCCCTGTATAAGGCCAATAAATGGCATAACCATTCCATCAATAAATGCGGAGGTTAATTTGCTAAACGCGGCACCCATTACAAACGCTACAGCCAGATCTATAAGGTTGCCTTTCATGGCGAAACCTTTGAACTCTTTAATAAAACCCATAATTTTTTGATTTTTTTTGTGATTATAAATATTGCGAAAATATAAACAATATTAGAGGTTTACCGATTAAGATTTCTTTAAACCCGGGTACTGCATCTTAAATGATAGAAGTGTTTTGAGCAATAATTCGGCGATAATAAATTCCTTATACCAGTTTTGGTCGGCGGGCACAATGGTCCAGGGAATTAAATTGCATTTGTTAAAACAATCTTCGTAAACTTTCATGTAATCGTTCCAGTGTTTGGCTTCGGCAAAATCGTTTTCGTTGTATTTCCATTGTTTGGCAGGATCGCTGATTCTTTCATCGAGCCGCTGTTTTTGTTCTTCCGGCGATATATGCAGGTAAAATTTAAGTATATGTGTATTGTTGTGGTTGGTAAGCAGGTTCTCAAAATCGTTAATAGCCTTCATTCTTTTTTCGGCGGTATCATCGTCAATAATTTTATGCACACGTGTTACCAGTATATCTTCGTACTGAGAACGGTTGAATATCTGCATCATGCCTTTGGCGGGTACATGCTGATGAATACGCCAAAGAAAATCATGCGAAAGCTCCAGTGGAGTGGGTACCTTGAAAGATTGAACCACAACACCTTGTGGGTTAAGGTGGCCAAAAACATTGCGGGTAACGCCATCTTTACCACTGGCATCCATTCCCTGTATTACAATAAGTATGGAATGCCTGCTTTCTGCAAAAAGCAGGTTTTGCAACTCATCGAGCTGCTGTATAATAACGGCCGTTTTTTCCTTAGTTTTTTCTTTGTTTAAACCTTTTGGCGCCCTTGTACTTATTGCGCTTAACTTAATTGCGGCCATATGATAATAATTTATTTTAAAGTTATCTATTATTGACTTAAAAAAAGACCTTTGACCAAAATCTAAAAAAAAGTTTGAGTAAAAGTCTAAATGCCTGGCTGCTATTTATTGTACTCACCATCATCTGGGGTAGTTCTTTTATACTGATGAAAATAGGGATGCAATCCCTCTCTCCCTACCAGGTTGCAACTATCCGCATCGTAAGTGCCGGCATTGTATTGCTGCCCTTCGCATGGAAAGCATTTAAAAATGTTGATAAAAAAAAGATCCCGAATATTATTTTGTCTGGACTGCTTGGCAGCTTTTTCCCTGCCTATTTTTATTGTGTGGCAGAGTCCCGGATCGACAGCTCGCTGGCCGCAATACTCAATTCACTTACGCCTTTATGCGCCATTCTCGTTGGCATTTCTTTTTTTCAATTAAGAACAACTTCTAAAAAAATTGTTGGTGTGGTAATTGGTTTTTTGGGTCTGGTACTGTTACCCTTTGCTACACAAAAAGGCATTGATTTTAAAGACCTTTCTTATTCGCTGCTAGTAATTGCAGCTACTGTATGCTATGGATTAAATGTAAATATGGTGAACAGATATTTAAAAGATACCGCATCGCTTCATATTGCTTCACTTGCGTTTTGTTTTTTGCTGCTTCCCTCGCTGGGCATTTTAATTTACACGGGGTATTTTAGCCTGCCATTGTTTACTGCACCCTATCTTAAAGCCAGTTTTGCCGCCGCAACGCTGGGTGTAATGGGTACGGCTATAGCTTCCATTTTATTCTATATGCTGGTAAAAAAAGCAGGCGTTTTATTTGCCTCACTGGTTACTTATGGTATTCCGGTAATTGCCGTGGTATTAGGTTTGTTTTATGGCGAAGTAATTACCCTTGCCGAGATAGGCTGTCTCGCTGTTATATTGGGGGGCGTATATTTGGTAAACCGTTAGAATGCATTTTTTTTACCCGGCGGTAAATCTTCGTGGCATCGGCTGTTGCGTCGCACCCTTGTACACAGGTAATTTTCATGAACTTTTACCAAACAGACCGGGTATATTATATTAATAAAATCCACTAATACACCTGGGCAACACACTTAATAATTTTGTAAGGTATTGGCTGTTAAAAAAGCTGAATTACACTGTTAAGTACAAGCGTGCGACGCAACGGACGAATAACAGATGCTATGCGGCCGGGCTCATAATTTTTATGAATTTTACAACGCATTAAACAGGAAAAACGCCTTGGATAACCAAAGCGTTTTACGATTTTTAACGAACAGCTGCAATCAGCCTTATTGCTGAACTACCTGTGTTCTTAATGTTTCAAGAAGTGTTCCAATACTGCCAATCAGATTGTCAGGAATTCCGTTTTTGTGCGCCCCTGCAACAAGGTCTGCAATGAATGCATCAAAGTCATCATTTCCGGCTTTAGCTGCCATGCGTGAGTTGGTTGATGGATTGTGCGCATCCGTCATAGATAAACCCATGTAGGTATAACTTTTTGCACCGGTTGCTACGCAAAAGAAATCGGTAAGATTTAAACTTAACTCCTGAAAACCAGTGAGGTTACCGGAGCCAACTTCTGACAATAAAGCAGCGAAATAAGAATTTATTGCTGGGTCTGCTGCAATAACAAAAATTGTACTGTCTACAACGGAACGGATTCCCAATCTGCCCTGCTCAATTTTTACAGAGGGATTTACGGGGTCTGATACCATTATGGATCCCCCCAAAGAGTCGTACAAAGTTGCCGCTACCGGCATAGGAGAATCGCTTTTTTTACAGGAAACGATCATAATGGAGGCCATAAGGGCCATCCCGGCTAACACAAAAAATGGTGCTTTTTTCATAATTGCTGATTTGCTTTTTTTAAAAAATATTTGAAAAGAAATGCTGGACTTTTGATGTAAACGAGACGGGCAATACAGGGCAGCCTGCTGCAATCTGCCCTTCTGCGGGAACAAAACGTTCAGCTTTATAGTTGAAATTTGTTTTGAGTTTGGTTACAATATCGCTGGCATTGGCTTTTGCGGGGTAGAAACTAAACACTGCTATGTTAGTTTTTTCATTGCAAAGCACGTGATCAACGCCATTTTGCTGGTATAACCAAGAGGTGATTTTTTCGGCGTCGGCTTGCTTAATATCCTGCTTAAAATCGATACGTGCCATGGCGATGGCTTTAGCGTCGGATATTTTCGGCCTGGTAACAATATAAATATGCACAGATAAAATTGCAGTTAACAGCAGTACAGTTGAAACTGACCATACCAATATCTTCTCTACAGAGGTTTTTTTCATAGAATTTAATTTTAAACTTTTTACAGGCCATCAATCGAAAAAAAACTTCTTGATTAACCTTTCTACCCCATGTACGGTAAAAGAGGTTACACAGTTTTTCGACATTAAAAAATATTGGGCTGTTCGCTTTGCAGCATCAGTATTTAGATTTAGCTGTAAGAAGAATACATCTCAATTAATTCCTAATTATCTTTAATAGCCATCATTGCTTCTAAAAAATTTGAACAAATTTTAATTTTATGTCTTCAGAAAAAAAGTAGTCGTTATTACGGGTGATGCAGGTGAGAGTTTTGAAGTTCTTTACGGCTGTCACCGACTTAGGGAGGCAGGATATTTTCCCGTAATATCTGCATCGAGTGTAAAGCGAATGAATCTTGTAATGCACGATTTTGAGCCGGGCTGGGAAACTTATTTAGCGAACAGAGGTTACCTTGTTGAAAGCGATATTTCTTTTGACGATATGAACCCTGAAGATTACAAAGCGCTGCTGATGCCCGGTGGCAGAGCACCTGAATATCTGCGGAATGACTCAGGTGTAATAAAAATTGTAATGACATTTTTTAATGCCAGTAAATATATTATCGCCATTGGTCACAGCTCACAAATATTGGTAACTGCCGGCCTTGTTTATAAAAGAAAAATTGCCTGCTACGTACATGTAAAATCTGAAGTAGAGGCATGCGGTGGTATATATATTGTAGATAGTGAAGCCATACAGGATGGCAAAATTGTTACCGGAAAAACATGGTAGCCGCAAACGGATTTTTACAAGATATTTTTCGGTTGCCTGGAAGGTTAAGATTATAAAAAATATTTTTATGGCCATTTATTAGCAGTAGGATCAACAGCAGCTGAATGATCAATACCATAACCGGCTGCATGTTCCTGATTCTCCCACATACATTAACGCATGGGATAAATTAAGCACCGAAGTAAGAGAAAAATACACGCATATTAAAGACATTGCCTATAATGAAAAGTCAAGAGAGCAACTTGATATATTTCCATCTAATTAAACAAATTCAAAATCGCCTGTCTTTATTCATGGCGGTTACTGGCAGTTTTAAGCCTGAATAAAGAAATGGCTGTGCGCAATAAGGCCGTTGCGTTTATACCGGCAAATAAACGCCCGTTATTATTTTTTGTTAGTGCTGAGGAGACGGGTGAATTTAGAGCTCAAAATATACAATTGTACAACAAATGGAAAGATAAAAACTTACTCATCACATTTTTACAGTTGCCCGGCATCCGTCATTTTTCTATTCCGGAAACACCTACAAACCGAAGCTCATCGGTGCATATAGCATTGCGGGAGTTGATGGACATTTAATTTCAATAATATACAGAGCAACTGATGAGCTGCTGAGCAGTATTACAGAAAGTACAAGAGTGCGACGCAACCTAAGTTAAATGGTTGTGAGGAAGCCGGGCTCAAAAAAAAATAACTGCTCATAAATGTTGCAATAACGGCAAGCATATTTATTTTTCGAGACTAAAGAGGGAGTCCACAAATTCGTGTTTGTCAAATACAATAAGGTCGGTTATTTTTTCGCCTACGCCAATGTATTTTACGGGTATGGTAAACTGGTTGGCAATTGCAAGCACCACACCACCTTTGGCTGTACCATCGAGTTTGGTAATAATCATAGCCGTAACATCGGTTGCGGCGGTAAAATGCTTAGCCTGCTCCAGGGCATTTTGACCTGTGGAGCCGTCGAGTATCAACAGTACTTCGTGCGGCGCATCGGGAATTACTTTTGTTATGGCCCGTTTTATTTTGCCCAGTTCATCCATCAAATGCGTTTTGTTATGTAGCCGGCCTGCCGTGTCTATTATTACCACATCGCTGTTTCTGGCCACTGCACTTTGTACTGCATCGAAGGCTACCGCCGCAGGATCTGATCCCATTGCCTGTTTTACAATCGGCACACCTACTCTTTCGCTCCAGATGGTTAACTGGTCAACCGCAGCCGCCCTGAAAGTATCTGCTGCACCCAAAAGCACTGATTTACCGGCGGCCTTGTATTTATTTGCCAGCTTGCCAATGGTAGTGGTTTTGCCCACTCCATTAACGCCCACCACTAAAATTATATAAGGTTTTTTACCGGCGGGTATTTCAAAATTCGTATAATTAAGGTCTGATGCATCAGCCAGTATACCTGCTATTTCTTCCTGAAGTATTTTATTCAGGTCAGAAATATTAATGTATTTATCCCTTGCAACCCTTGCCTCAATGCGTTTTATAATTGTGAGTGTTGTATCAATACCTACATCGGCACTTACCAGGGCCTCTTCCATATTATCGAGCACTTCCTCGTCTACGGTACTTTTTCCAGCTATTGCCCTGGTAATCTTTGACAGAAAACCCTCTTTGGTTTTCTGCAAACCCTCATCAAGACTTTCCTTTTCTTTTTTTCCGAATAATTTTCCAAAAAAATTCATGGTTGGTGCAGGTTTTATAATTGTATAAATCAAGTTATTAATTGAAGCCCGAATTTGTTACTTTGAGCCCGTCTTCAGGATTTCTGTTCAGCATTCGTTGCGTCGCACTCTTGTACATTTATTCATTATTCAGCTAGGTGCAAGAAGCTAAATTTATCCATCGCCTTGTAATAGGGCCACATCTAATTAAAATAAACAAAAAAAATTTCCTTAATGATGTTCCTTCAACAAATACAAAAAGCTGCTTCGCATTACGAAACAGCTTTAAAGTATAATTATGTTCTGCAAGGTAATTATTTACCTCCGAGAAAATCTTTCACTTTGTCTTTGTGGATGATTGCTTCTTTAAAAGTGTAAGCACCGGTTTTAGGGCTGCGAACAGGTTTAATTACTTTCGTCCAGTTTTTAGCTTCTGCTGAAGCCTTTAGATCTTTAATCTTAGCGTTTTTTGAAGCTGCTTTTGCCATGGTTCAATTATTTTATTTCTTTATGAACAGTAACTTTTTTCATAATAGGGTTAAACTTTTTCAACTCCATTCTCTCAGGAGTATTCTTCTTATTTTTCTTGGTTATATACCGGCTTGTGCCAGCTAACCCGCTAGTTTTATGCTCGGTGCACTCCAATATAACCTGCACCCGGTTGCCTTTTTTTGCCATGTATAAGCAATTTAACTTTTAATGAATTTAGATTTTTGTACCAGCAGTTCTCAACCCTTTAATTACAGCCGCCAACCCATTCTTATTAATGGTACGTATTGCATCCGCTGAAACTTTCAATGTAACCCAGCGGTCTTCTTCTGCAAAGAAGAAACGCTTTGTCTGCAAATTGGGTAAAAACCTGCGTTTGGTTTTTATATTCGAATGCGATACACTGTTTCCAGTGATCGGCTTCTTACCTGTAACCTGACATACTCTTGCCATAACACTATTTTTTCGGACGGCGAAGGTCGTTAAAATCAATGAACTACCAAAACAAAATACAAGTTTTTTAATTAAGTTATTACAGACTGATAAATTGGGAGATTTTCTACCCACCTGAAATTGAATTTGATATGTTTCAAATCCTTCGGATTATCACAGTTTGGAATGGAAAATAAGCGAAATCACTATGCTTTCAATGCCCATTTGCACTTTGGGCTATTGAATTTGAAAAAAATCTCCTTGAAAATTTCTAAAAATCGTAGTATTCAGCTTAATGACAGGCCGAAATGATGTATTTGTTCCTTAAATCTATTTATAAATAAAAAGTCCTGCTTTTTTGAAGCAGGACTTTTACTAACTATTAATTCGATCAACGTTGTGCCGGAGGCATTTGCACAGGATTATTTTTTGGCGCTGGTGGCGCTGGTTTTACATCTAAAATTTCAATATCAAATACAAGACCTGCATTTCCGGGAATAGCAGGTGGGTTTCCCCGCGGACCGTAACCAAGGAAAGCTGGTACAAAAACTTTACCACTGCCACCCTTACCAAAATAGGGTAACGCTTCATCCCATCCCTGAATTACAGTATGCGTTGCCACCGTTACAGGATATCCTCCAGCCATATAATGCCCTTTGGAAGAATCTGTATTCGTATCAAACACATCGCCATTTTCCTGTAGGTAACCTTTGTACCTTACGTAGGCAATTGTTCCAGAGTCTGCCATCATCGTTAAATCACCTGGCTTATCAATCATAACGTAGGCACCGCTCTTTGTTTTAACGCCCTTAAAGCTGTTCTTAGCCATATAATCTTCAACAGATTTTACTGCTTTCTCGTTATCTAAATCCATTTCCTTTTGCACATCAGCCATCGCCGAATCTTGGGTCTTGAATATGTTCAACAATTTTAATTTAAACTGAACCGAGCTTCCTTTTACAAAAACTATGCTGTCATTTGGGTCAATAATGTTTTTACTTTTAAGTGTGTCTACACTTACTATAAGGATAGCACTATCTCCTGAACTAAGTTGCTGCATAATTTCCATGTAAGAATACGCACTGCGTGCGCCTGTATCAACAGCACTATAGAATGGCATTTTACCGTATGTTGAAGTTAAAAGAGTGTCCTTCTTTGAACCTCTGCCGGTAATCATAACCTCGTAATTGTACTTGACAAATTGCCCGACAGCTGCTTTTTCGCCCCCCGGCCCCGGAAAAATTTTATACGCCGAACCTAAGGGCGTCTTTTCGTAATTAGTCTGGCATGCGGCCAGTGAAAGAGCCACCAATGCGGCAAAGATGATTTTTTTCATTTTTTGTTATTGTAATTGTTGTTCGTATTGCTTTAAAACCTCTTTAAATTTTATTACATTTTGTTCAAGTCCTTCACCACTTCTTCCACCGGCAGCATTTTTATGTCCACCACCATCAAAGTGATTCCTGGCAAAAAAATTTACATCAAAATTTCCTTTGCTTCTAAAACTCCATTTCCGTTCTTCACTTCTGTCAATTAATAATGCCCCAAATTTTATTCCCTCAATTGTTAGCAGATAATTAACAAGTCCTTCTGTGTCGCCTGTTTGAATTCGGTATTTTAGTATATCCTTGACAGGTATGACCATTAGAGCCGTATTAAACTCGTATAATACTTCCATCCTGTTAAGCAATGCGTTGCCTATAAAACGAAGCCGTTCCTCTGAGAAATTATCATAAATATGTTCAAAAATAGCACTGTGATCAATCCCTGTTTCTTTCAAAGCTGCCACTGCTCTGTGAACGCTTGCACCTGCAGATGCAAAACGAAAAGAACCTGTATCGGTAAGAATACCTGTAAACAGACAGGTAGCAATATCTTTATTAAGGAGGGTTTTACTGGGTGAATCTATAATAAAATCATAGACCATTTCGCAGGTAGAACTCTTTAAAACATTACTTATACCAAAGTCAAAAGCTTCTTCCTGAGGCTGTTGATGGTGATCAATAAGAACCTTAACACAGCTAGCTTCGGTTAGCACTTTCTCCATATTTTTGGTACGGTGCATTATGTTGAAATCAAGACAAAATAAAATTTCTGCATCAGAAATCAGTCTTTGAGCATCAAACTTTGATGCTTCATAATCAATTACCCTATTGCATCCGGGCATCCATTTAAGAAAATCAGCCCAGTTAGTTGGTGAAATTACATTTACCGTATGACCGTTCAGCTCCAAAAAATGACAAAGACCAAGTGCAGCACCCATTGCATCTCCATCTGGTTTTTGATGCATGGTTATTACTATCTTCCTAGAATCTTCCAAATATGGATAAACCTTATTTACCTCTTGCATTGGTGGCGGCAAAATTGAGGGTTTCACATCATTTGGGCAAATCAATTTATAAATTCCCGCATTTTTAAAATGTATGGAATAAAACAGGATATTGAATTTAGTATTATTAACACGACGTTTGCTTATTTCTAAAATTTGGAGCGGCTGTTTAATTCCATATAATTTCAGCGTTATCAAACATTAAAGTGTTGGACCGGTATTTCTTCCTATATGATTATTTTTTTATTCATCAGTAACAGAGTTAATAAATGGTATAAAACGGTCAGGAAAGATCAGGAAGTACAAAAGTGCGACGCAACGAAAGGTGCCCAAATATACTTCTGCTGGGCCAAAAAACTAAAAAACCGACTTGCAAAATCTTTCCCAAAATCAGATTAATCATATAATTTATGCACAGCATATCCGTTGTTTTCTGTTTAAGCATACTTTAGCAAAAAAACATAAATCAAAAAAGAATGGGTGTATTATTACAAGTGGCGGATACAAGCCTGGCATCGAATGTATTGAACGGTGCACAAAACGCTGC
>JBBRDW010000099.1:0-17151 GCA_038203525.1 Chitinophagales bacterium
GGGCAGTTATTCATCAGCCAGTTCATATCATCTTTGCCGTCATTGGCTGTATTGCTTAACAGATAAATTTTTGGGCTGCTATTCATATACTCATTGTAGTAATAGGCCGAGAATACGTGAAAGAGCGAATCAAACTGGGCTGCTGTAAGATAATACTGCGCATCCACCGTTCCTTTATAGCTGATAGGGTCGCCTGTGCTGCCAAAGCAGGCCTGCACTGCAACAACCTGGTTGCGTACTGATGATGGCAATGATTCTACATGCTGGCGAACTGTTGTGATCATCCGCTTAAAATAAAAATTATAATCTTCATCAATGTAATAAGGTGCATAGCCATTTACATTACCTGAAGGATCTTTTACAATAACTTTTGGTACCCCATTGGAATATAGCCAGTCCGGTGCATCTTCTTTGGTATAGATCATAAACACAAAAGGAATACCATCATCGGAGAGGTCTGTAAAAATACTGTCGAAGCTTTCCCAGTCCCAAACATCAGGGGCCACCTCTATATCTTTCCAGTTAAAGTTGGCAAGCCGGCCGTTAATTCGATAATAAACTACGTTGATTTTTTCGGATGTGCTTTGCCAGATTCCATAATTTATATGGGACGTGTCAAAAGACTGTGCATTTACACGGCATAAGCCAACACATAATGCGACGAGTAGAAGGCAAAAGCTACAGTTTTTTCTTATATTCATTTGGGGGAATGGGGCAAAAATGCAAACAAAAAAAATCTGTTGACACATTTCCTTTAATAAATCTATTTTTTTTAAAGGAATTTTAATCGCGAAAGCCCAAATAAGTAAGATAGAATTAACTGATGGTAAAATTTTACACCGAGCTTACGGTTTAATTTTTTCGCCAGATAAAATTTTTCGGGATAGTTAAACTGGCTGCACATTGCTGAAGAGCGAACAGAATCTTGAAGAGTGCGACGCAACAGGGCTTAATGGTAGCAATGCAGTTTGGCCCATAAAAAACACCTCAAACTTTTAAGCTGTGTAGCTAATACATGGCAAAAAAATTATCGGTGTTCGGCTGCGGATTTGTGAAAAAAGTAGCCAGTTGGCATACCTAAAAAATCTTTAGCCTTTTCAAGTGAAATGTTTTCTATTAAAATTCCATTTTTGCAAAAGCGAGTTTGCCATTGGCCTCGCAGGGAAAAATAATTGAATGATTATCTATCTGTGCACCCATGCCCGTTTGAAAGTGATAATCAAACTCATTAGAAATAACTGCGTTGGTATTTAATACGCCGTCTGCATTTACCGTTACAGACCCGAGCAATCCAATTTTCCCTTCAATCATTTGCGGAAATATAAAATCAATTTTATTTCCTGTGTTTACAAATTGGTATAAACTTACCACCGAAATTACAGGGGGATCAACATTGTTGCCGATCTTAAGAGACCACTTTACTTCGTTTTTACTGCTTACGTTAACCAGCAATAATTGCCCGTAGCTTGCTTGTAAAAAAAGTGGATAATTACGATTTGGCGCTGCAGCATAACTTTCATAGTAAGTGCTACCCGAATATGTACTTCCTTGACTGGTATTATAAAGCGGGGCTGCAGGAACCCCTAAATTAGACAATGGTACCCGGTTGTAGTCATTGTTTACAGGATGAGCAAAAGGACTGGCCCAGGAACCTGTGGGCGATTCAGGAACGGCCTGGGAATACCGGGCATAAGTTTGCGGCACGGTATCCAGGTTGTACAAAAGCGTATACCCGCCATCACTCATACCAATAATATTGCTGGGCGTAAAAGATTCTTCGCGGCTATAGCCGGCATTTTTCAAACCTGGCACCTGGTAGAGATCATAAAAATTAACCTGTTCATTTTTGCTTAAATCAGCATGTAAAAACCCAGTGAAAATACCTGCTGACAATGCTGCCAGGTTCTTGTCTACTGGTTTTTGAAAAGAACCCGAAATAAAATATTGCGCGTTGTTATTATCAATCTGCAAACTTAAATTTGTTACTTCCTTTTCATCCATATCCTGCTGCGTATTTAAAAGCAGGATGCTATTTTTTTCAATCTTAAAAACACCAAGCATATTTGTATTTCCTGTAAAACCTTTAAAGGTATATTCTGCAAATACCAGGCTTCCTTCATTATCTAAATTAATGGGGCTGATAAGTGTAAAAGAATCTCTAAATGGAACACAAATCTTTTTTACGGGAGCTGCAGTAAGGTCATTATTAAGCATTCGGTAGCTAAGCTGCAGGCAGTCTTTTTTTACACCAATCAAGGCCTGCAACAAACAGATCTCTGTTTTATTTTCCGACTGAATAAGGCTGTAGCGTTCGCTATTATCTTTCCCTGTAACCCTTGCTGAATCAATAGTTACAGGCTTTTGTAATAACTTTCCAACCTCGTTAAACCGGGCCGCTTTGCAATAAAATACCTTCTTTGAATAATACTGAATAACTGCATCAAAGTAGTTGCCATGATTGACAAAATCGAGCTTAAAATTATCACCCGCGGCAAACGTATTAAATGGTATGCGCCCTTTTAGTTTCATCATTTCATCGTAAACGAGAATTTCAGTTTCTTTTGACGTTTTTGCATATTTACATATAAGTATATTGTCTTTAACTCTTCCTATTATGTAATTACCGTTGCTGGCATAATGTGCTTTCTCCGGTTCAGAAAATATTATTTTTTGTGCCTGGGAAGAAAAGAAAAAAAAGAGTGTGGTAAAAGCAGTAAGGGTTTTCATAATTTTTGATTTTTTCGGTTTTTAAAATTGTTTCATACAGCTAATCTACACAGGTTTTTTATCAGCTTGTGTTAAAGCAATTACAACAATAAAGCTTTAACAAAAGAATATCGATAATGTATTTCAACAGCATTTTTTTACAAAATAATTATGAGCCGATCTGCTTTGCTACTAGTATGCTTTACTTGCGTCGCACTCTTCAGCGCCTTCTTCTTTATTCAGCAATGTGCTACAGGTTTATCATAGCGTCATGCTCATCTGCTGCAATTACCCTTTTAAATGGTATCGATCATTGGTAGCCGCGTTACCCACGAGGTTATTACATGCAACATCATTTATGTTCATGTGCGTAAAACAACTGTTCAATACGGAATCAAAAGTACAAGTGTCCGCCTCAGGTGGAAGGAACGATTCAACTAGATCAGCTGCGGGGTTACATAAAAAACCTCCGGCTTTTATGCGCGGAGGTTTTGTTGCTGATTTTTTTAAAGTCTATTGTTTTACAAATTTCAAAGTCTGCTTTTCATTTCCGTTTAGAAATACGGCGATATAATTTCCTTTGGCAAGTTTTGAAATGTTGATGCTTGTCTGTACAGCATCCTGGGTAATTTTATTTGCCATAAGTATCTTACCGGCAAAATCAATTACCTGCAAACTGGCCCCAGCAAAGGCTTTCGGATGTACTACAACAAGATTTGATGATACCGGATTGGGGAATACACTAACGCTCAACGGCAATTTGCCTGTTAATGAAAGAATACCGCTAAAGCTGGATCTTCCATCAAAATCAACCATTCTCAACCTGTAGTATGCGGTGCCGCTCAAAGCTTTTGCATCGTTGAAATTATAAGTAGTAGCGCAAGCGGCATTTTTAGCACTTACAGTTGCTACATTGGCAAAATTAACTGCATCTGTACTTTTTTGAATTTCAAATTGCTTAACGTTTAATTCATTACAGGTTTGCCAGCTAAGCCCCGCGAAACCATTTTTATTGATAACACTAAACGCTTTTAGCTGCAGAGGCAGTGTACCATCTAACCAGTTGGTAGAAACTTTGATTGCATCGATCTGGCATTTGGGTGTTCCTCCTTTTCCGGAAACGTAACTTTGTCTTACTGCAAAGCGGCCCAGATTAGTGGGTTCTGAACCCGAACCTAAAACCGAAGATGCCTGTGCCGGCGGTTCCGATTCAAAAAGCGCTTCATCTACCCAAAGCTTTGCTACGTCATTGGTAGCGCCGGCTACAAACGTGTAACCAACCGTTACAAGATGTGTGGAAGCTGAGGGTATATCTGTTGCAACCCAGCCTATGGGCGTACTTGATGCAGCCGCTGCTGCAATACCAAGATTATATGTATTTGGAGTGCTGCCTTTTCTTATATATAGTCTGGCGTTGTAACTGCTTGCACTGGTGGTGGAAAAAAGACCGACAAAATAATCGCCAATTGCCGTATCATGCTTAAAGAGATTATCTGTATAATCTAACTGAAGTAAAAAACTGCAATACAAAGAATTTGCATTTACACTTGCAAAGGTGGTATAGGCATCTTCGGCGCTTGAGGTTGCAGTATCAAGCAATATGCGCCCACTGCCGGGTATGGGATTGGTGCCGTAACCTGTATAACTTAAATCGCCATCAACCACCTGAATAAATTTCGCGTTACCGGTATTGGGTATCCATTTGCCGCCACTCACATTGGCGCCACCGGCTGAATCAGTTAACTGGCCAGCAGCGTAGTTAAAATCTTCTGTAACTATTCTTTGGGCCATAACAACAGAAACACTGAGCATAGAAATTAAAATGAGGGTAAAAATTTTCTTCATAAAAGTGTTGATTTTGTGCAATGTAAAATATAAATATCAATTACAAGCCTGACTGTAAAATAGTAATAATTCTTTTTTGCTAAATCTTCTATTAAAGCTTTGCTACCCCACAAATGTTTTGTTCTGTGAATATTGCATGCTCAATTACAGTAGGTATTGTTGGACGACTGAACTAATGTTTAAAATTATATTTGCCGGAAACTTTCAGGTGGGTTTTAATAAATACATAGGGTAAGTAACCTGCCTAAGCAACCATTATGGAGATAGTCTGGCTGCAGTTCCGATGAAATACCAAAGATGAACGGATTGCGACGCAATAGGTGATGCCATGAAAACTGATGCCGGTATAATATTTCATTTAAATATTAAACAGCCGAAGCATAATATAAAAGCCCAATGCAATTTTATATTAACTTCATGCCTTTGCCACGATTGCCTGCAATAAAAACAAAAAATAAAGCAGAATGGAAAGCTATTCTAATAATGCATTGCAGCAATTCAGGAACCTGGTAGGTATCCGCTTTCAATTGTACAACAGTTTATTTACTTCTTTACCGTTTCACCGTATTGAAAAAACGGGGGTACTACTGTCGCTATTTTTATTGCATTGCGAAGAGGGATTTCGTAAAAAGCAAAGCCCTGTAGAGATAGTTGATACATTTCTTGCGCAATACACAAGTTACAAAAAAGAACAGGAATCACTTGATCTGCTATTCCGTTTTATACAGTACACAGAAAGGCAGGTGGTTTTGTTTGATGCACTGGAGGACTCCGCTTTTAAACATGTAAACGACCTAAACGGAACGGGTACGTTAAAACACCTTGAATCGGAAGTGTTGCAAACGCAAACGCAGGATCAACTGGCAGAAAAACTAAAAGATTTTTCGGTGCGGCTTGTGTTAACTGCCCACCCAACCCAATTTTATCCCGGTGAAGTATTGGGTATTATAAACGATCTTTCAAAAGCATTAAACGAAGAGAATGCAGCGCTCATTAATATGTACCTGCAACAGCTTGGTAAAACACCGTTCCTTAAAAAACAAAAACCTTCGCCCTATGATGAAGCAGTGAGTTTATTATGGTTTATGGAAAATGTTTTTTATCCGGCAGCGGGTAGAATTTCAATGACTTTAAAAAATAATTATCCGCACCTTTTAAGTGAAAATAATCCTATTATTAGAATGGGTTTCTGGCCGGGTGGCGACAGGGATGGCAACCCGTTTGTAACTGCTGATATAACTTTAAAAGTTGCTGATGCCTTGCGTAGCGCAATCATAAGATGCTATTACTTAGATGTTCGCAGACTTAAGCGCAGACTTACTTTTAAAGGAGTAGAAGAGAAAATTGGAGCGCTGGAAAAGACGCTTTATAACAACCTCTTTGTTCCTGATCTTAATACCGGTATTACCAGACAGGAAATTTTAAATACGTTAACCGAGGCGAGGGTTGCATTAATGGAGCAGCACAATGGCTTGTTCCTCTACCTTCTTGATAACCTGATAAGTAAAGTAGAAATTTTTGGGCTATATTTCGCTTCGCTCGATGTGCGGCAGGATAGTGCTGTGCATGTAAAACTGTTTGAAAACATTGCGGAAAAAAGCAGCATTTTAACAGAGGGATACAGCAATAAAAGTGAAGCAGAAAAAATAGCGGCGCTGGAAAATATTACTGCAACCACAGACCTGGCAATACTCGATAATGCACTTTTTAAAGACACATTACTTTGCACCAAAGCAATAAAAACGATTCAGCATCTTAATGGCGAAGCAGGTTGCAACCGGTACATTATAAGCCAGTGTACGAGTGCTTTAAATGTAATGGAAGTATATGCGTTGTTTTTACTAAACGGGTGGCAAGCGGCAGAAGTTACCGTAGATATTGTGCCACTGTTCGAAACAGTAGACGATCTGCAAAATGCTGCAACTGTAATGCAGACCCTGTACGAAAATAAAACTTACAGTAAACATCTGGTGCGCAGAGGTAAAATACAAACCATCATGCTCGGTTTTAGCGACGGCACTAAAGATGGCGGTTATTTAATGGCCAACTGGGGTATTTATAAGGCTAAACAACAGTTAACAAGTATCTCTAAACAATACGGGATTGATGTAGTTTTTTTTGATGGACGTGGTGGCCCGCCTGCACGTGGTGGCGGCAAAACACATAAGTTCTATGCTTCTATGGGCAAGGATATTTCAAATAAAGAAATACAGCTAACCATTCAGGGGCAAACCGTAAGCTCAAACTTTGGAACCATAGATGCAGCGCAGTTTAATATAGAGCAGCTGATACATGCAGGTATTACCAATGCGTTGTTCTCTACCAAACAAGTTACTTTAAATGAACGCGAAGCAGCTTTGATACAGTCGCTTGCAGATGACAGCTATAGGTCTTACATCGCCCTTAAAGAGCATCCCTATTTTGTGGAATACCTTTCGCATGCAAGCCCGTTAAGGTTTTATGCGGAAACAAATATTGGCAGCCGTCCGGCAAAACGCGGTGGCTCCTCAAAGCTGATGCTTAAAGACCTGCGTGCAATTCCTTACGTTGGTGCATGGAGCCAGCTAAAGCAAAACGTAACCGGTTATTATGGCGTGGGTACAGCGTTGCAAAATTTAGATAAAACAGGCAACTGGAAACAGGTACAGCAACTCTATAAAGAGTCTTTGTTCTTTAAAACGCTGATGGATAACTGCGAAATGGCGATGAAGAAATGCTATTTCCCCCTCACCGAATATCTTTCGCATCATCCCAAGTACGGCGAAATCTGGAACATGATGTATAATGAGTATGAGTTAACCGTAAAATACGTACTCAAGCTATCTGGCAATACAGAATTAATGGCCGATTATCCTATTGACCAGCTATCAATCGCCATGCGCGAAAGAATCGTTTTACCGCTTGCAACCATACAGCAATATGCCCTTAGCAAAGTACGCGATATGGAAGAGCAGCTGGTTGTTTCGCCAACTAAAGATACCTTCGGCAAACTGGCCATGCGCTGCTCATTTGGTATAATCAATGCAAGCAGAAACTCAGCGTAATTTATTTTGGGCCAGGCAGCGGATCGTTGTGGCATCGTTCCTTGCGTCGCACTCTTGTACATTTGTATTATATGGCAGCTGCTGGTGTTCGGTTACGCTGCCCAGTTGCCTTTAGAGCCGGCTTAGGTAAACATCTTTGTATTACTTAACGGTTAGCCAATTTTCTTAAGCTTTACCCCTTTCTAAATATTCTGGTATTATTTTCGGTTGCATACAAAAAAAGATCAATGAAATATTTTATACTATTCTTTTTAACCGCATTTTCTAGTGGTGCAAATGCTCAGCAAATAGAAAGCATTGCCTTTCACCTTTATACAGACAGTCTTAAAAAAGTAACTTATAACTACATAAATGTGGATGGAAAGCTAAGTAACAATCATTACTTACCACTTACCGGCAAACAACTAAAATTAGAAAGTAATACTGGCACATGGGATGGAAACAGTCTTATTATTGACTCTTTATACAAAGGAGATTCGGTAGTAATAAAAGCTACATTGAAAGAAAAACCAGCACTTTCTGCAACCATCACCATTTATATTAAGAAGAGTACCTACGAGGGAAAACTTTATAAAGAAGAAGAATTGTTTCAGAGTGATAAAATTAAAAAGCAGAAAAAGAAATAAGCAGAGACCCGTATGCTATAGTATCATATCAGTAAACGTATTTATTTCGCTGCTATGAACAAGCAAATAATTTGTTTTTCCCATATCGCCATGAACAGGAATATCAGCAAGTTTCTTCAATTTTACTTCCTGCTCGATTATCAGTAGTAAAATATAATTCATTTCATGCAACAGCTTTAGTAATTCATCCTGCCGCGTTTGCCGCATTTTACCATTCACACTTTCTGCACTGTAAACCGGCAGAATTTCCATGATAATAACAGGCTTGTATTTCAGCAACGTTTCCTGCAGACCTTTAATTACTTCGAGTTCGGCGCCCTCTACATCTATCTTTACAAAATTTATGGCATCAATATTTTCATTTTTTAAAACAACGTCTCCGCGCATTACAGGCACATGATGTATAAGTGGGTATTTTGCTATATTGTTCCTAAAATTTTCTACCATCGATGCGCCGGATGCATGATCATTATCACCAAATAATTTTACTACCGCGCCTTCATCAGAAAGCCCTACGGGAAATACTTTGAACGAAGAGAGGTTATTTCTTCTTATTAGTACTTTGGAATAAGTATAACAAACAGGATTGGGTTCGAATCCATAATAATTAACCTTGCTATTATACGAGGCGATCTTTAATAGCGTTTGGCAAAGGTTTACACCAATATCAAGAATACTACCCATTCTTTCGGACAGGCATTTTTGTATCAGCCTTTCCATCCATGCTTCCTTAACAGGGAAAAGATTGAAATATCCGGTGCCATTTATAACAGGTATATGCGTTTGTTTTCCGCCCACTTTAATGGTAAAAAAGAAAGAAAAATATTTTAGCAGACCGGCCTTATCCATTAAGCGGCAGCAATAATATTTATAGTGCAGCAGATATTTCATATGCGAAATATTATTTAGAACCAACGTTTTAAATGAAAAATCGGTTATGTACAATTTATTACTAATTGCACAAGAGTGCGACGCAACAAATGATGCCACATGATTGGAAAGCCCGGCCCATAAAACCTGTAATAAATAAAAGCATACGTTCAAAAACAAAAACACTGAACAGGATATTAAATCATTGTTCAGTGCGACTGTCATTTGCCAAGCATGCTGGCAATGCTTACATTTTTTTTGCGTCTTCTAAAAACTTGGCCAAACCTATATCGGTTAAAGGATGTTTTAACAGTGCAAGAATTGATTCGAGCGGGCAGGTACAAACATCGGCACCCAACTCTGCGCACCTGATAATATGATTTGCGTTGCGTATAGAAGCTGCAAGAATTTCAGTTTCGAACCCCTGAATAGAAAAGATATGTGCGATCTGCCCGATGAGTTCTGCTCCATCCCAACCGCTGTCGTCTATGCGGCCAATAAATGGTGAAACATAAGTGGCACCTGCTTTTGCAGCAAGTATTGCCTGGCCTGCAGAAAAAATAAGTGTACAGTTTGTTCTGATACCGTTATCGCTAAACCATTTAATGGCTTTGATGCCATCTTTTATCATGGGTACTTTTACCACTATGTTCGGATGAATGGCGGCAAGCTTTTTTCCTTCCTCCACCATACCGGCAAAATCGGTGGAAAGTACTTCGGCGCTAATGTCTCCGTCAACAAGTTCGCAGATCGCTTTGTAATGGGCGGCAATTGCTTCTTCGCCTTTAATGCCTTCTTTGGCCATTAGGGAAGGATTGGTAGTAACGCCATCGAGAATACCAAGATCGTTTGCTTCTTTTATTTGTGCAAGGTTTGCTGTGTCTACAAAGAATTTCATATGTAATTACTCCTTTAAAGGAAATTTTGAGTGAAGAAATAAAATAAAAAATTTACCAATCTTACCCGACGGGATAAGGGTAAAAAAATGGCAGGCTTATTACATCGCACCGCTCAACCGCCTACTCTTGCTGCATTCCTGCCCTGGGAGGGTTCAGCAGGAGCTGGTCGTGTAAGACCTGCCGCTGCAAATATAAGGCTTGAATTGAAATTGAAAACTCTTTATTCTAAAACCCCATTCTTGCCGATCTTGAATTGATGGTAACAGCGCCCCACAATTCATCAGAACGGGCACCAAGGCCTCTGTAATAGACCAGCACGGTGTAGGTATTCTCCGTCTCCCAGTAATCACCTTCCGTAAAGGCTGTCTCTGCTTTGCCGTTTATATTTTTGATGTCTTTTGTAACGTAATTGTAGTTGTAAAAACCTTGTTTAAGCAGCAGCGTTTTTTCGTAAACTCCTTTATCTGCATTGTATTCCATTTTTGAAGAATCGGTGCAGTCGTTATTGGTCATTTCGCCCAATATGTAAACATCCTTATCGGGGAATGGCTGATTATTTCTGGGGTAGAAAGTAAAATGTACGTTTCCATAATCGCCCTGCCACCATGGGTTATTGGCATCTGTACAACCCACTTCGTAAAAGCCGTCGATATCGACAAGGGGCAAATAACGCTCCTGGGTTCGTTCAGGATCCGGGCGCAGGTAAACATCTACCGGGGTATTATACTTATAGATACTGGCAATGCGTTCGCTCTGGTAACGGAAACTGCGCAGGTCTGCCCAACGGTAATCTCTGCCAGCGGGAAAAAGACAATCCTGCTCGCCGTTGTATTCGTATTGGTTACCACGCATAAAAACGGGTTGAATATCGGTTACCGCATTATCCCAGCGAAAGTTTTGAAGTACTACCACTTTCAGCTGCTGTTTGGGATTAAAAATATTGCATTTGGCAACATTGATGGTGAACTGAACTTTTTGGTGGGTTTTTGCCAGTTGGGAATTGTATGGCGTTGAAATTTTAATACCTACCGGTATCTGATCATTATATATCAACAGGCGTTTTGTGAAAGCGAGTTTAGCCGTATCGCCATTTAAAAAAACTTTCAGCAGGTAATTACCCGCTTTGGAAGGCATGCAGCTTTTATCGGGCAACAATGCCTGGTAATGAATGTATTTTACGGCAGCTATGGAAGATGCCCTGTATTGTGTAAGCCTGTTTTGCAGAAAGCCCTGTATATAATCCATTTCACTTAGGTCTACAGGTTGCCAGTCGGCATTGCAGAGCTGGTAGGTGTAGCTGTAATTTTTTATATTGGTGCTAAGATCATCAAAATGCAATGCTAGTACCATTGTTGCGCCAAGTGGTATTATGGGATAACTAGCCTGGTTACCCTGCTGAAAAAGCTTAATACCATTTATGTTTTTCATAAAGACTTTATCGGGCTCCCGTTGGGCGAAGGCAGAAAAAAAGAGAAAGGCTGTTATGAACGTGCAAAGCAATTGCTTCATGGTATTAATTTAAAATAAACGTACAACATTTTTAGTTCATCATTTATGAATTGCCATTCGCTGGCTGTTAAATGTTGCCTCATATTGTAAAGTACAAGTGTGCGACGCAACAGGCGATGCCATGCAACGCAAATGCCCGGCCAAAAAAATTAATATACTTGTTTAGCAAATCAGGATTTGCAATTATAACAAACCATATTTTGCTGCAATGCCTGCGCTGTGTAGTTTTACAGCCATAACATGAACGTATCTTCTTTTATAGCTAAACGCATTGCTTTTAACAGTGAACGCAGTTTTTCAAGATTTATTATAAGACTTGCCACCGCTGCTACGGCATTAAGCGTTGCTGCCATGATACTTACACTTGCATTTGTAAATGGGTTTCAACAGGCTATTAGTAACAAGGTTTTTAATTTTTGGGGGCATATACATGTGCAGCAATACGAGGCGGATAAATCTCTGGTGGCAGAGGAAACGCCCCTGCAAAATAATGATACTGTTATACAAATTTTAAAATCTACGCCGGGTATTAAACACATACAGCCATTCGCCACAAAATCTGCCGTAATTGAAAAAAATAAAGATATAGATGGCTTGCTTTTTAAGGGTATAGACAGCAGCTACGACTTTGATAACATGCGGTCTTTTTTAAAGGAAGGAAGCTGGATAGACTTTAAAGACAGCCTTTACAGCAGGCAAATAATAATATCGCAGCAGATTGCAGACGAGCTACAGATAAACGTTAACGACACCATTCATATCTATTTTATATCGCCCGAAACTTCAACTTCAAGCGTACGGAGTTTGCAGGTGAAAGGGATTTTTAGAACAGGTATTGAAGAGTTTGACCGTTCCTTTGCAATTGGCGATATACGTTTATTGCGCCGCATAAATAACTGGAAAAATAATGAGATTGGCGGATACGAAGTTTTTCTAAACGATTATAAAAATATAGATTCTGTAGATAATATTTTATACAACGGCACTACACCGCTACCCGGCACATGGGTAAGTAAATCCATTAAAGATATTTACCCTTTTATCTTTGACTGGCTTAGCATACAGGACATTAACCGCAATGTAATTTTTATAGTGATGAGCATCATTGCCATCATCAATTTAATAACCTGTTTGTTGATACTTGTATTGGAGCGAACGCGTATGGTAGGTATTTTAAAAGCGGTTGGCAGCAGTAACTGGGGCATACAAAAAATATTTTTATACCATGCATCAGTTATCTCGCTTAAAGGTATTGGGCTTGGGTTACTGTTTGGTGTTGGCATTGCATTACTTGAGCAATACACCGGTTTTATAAAACTTAACGAAACAGCGTATTACGTATCATCTGCGCCGGTAGATCTTATTTGGTGGCAGGTTGCAGCGGTTTGCGCCGGCACATTGTTGGTATGCTTTCTTTCCTTATTACTACCAACTGTTTTTGTACGCACAATAAGGCCTGTAAAAGCCATACAGTTTAGGTAAAGTTTGTAGTTAGTACATTATATGTTTCGCAATGTAAGTTTTTACAGGAAAGATTTTGAGCCCGGCATTTTACAATATGGCATCGCCTGTTGCGTCGCACGCTTGAACTGAGGAACAGGCTTCAGCAATTAGCAGTCATGTTTCAGCTATCAGTTACCAGTATGTAGTCAAAATATAACAGCGGCTTTTTCTTATCGAAGTGGCTTCCTGATACCCGACTGCTGATACCGTATTCCTGCTCACTTATTATCTTCCATTATCTTCTTCCACATTTCTGGAATACGTTTTATCCATACCACTTCCCTTTTTTTCTCCTGCATACTTACTGCCGGTGTACCCCAATACGTTTTATTTCCTGCAATGGAAGATACAACGCCACTTTGTCCCATAACAACCGCATTAGCTGCAATGGTTATTGTTTTATTTACACCAACCTGACCCCAAAGCGTTACACCATCTTCAATGATATTGGCTCCTGCAATACCAACCTGGGCGGCAATTAAACAGTTCTTTCCAATATTGTTATCATGGCCAATATGAACCATATTATCAATCTTGGTACCACGGCCAATTCTTGTACTTGCAGTTACACCACGGTCTATAGTGCAGCATGCACCAATTTCTACATCATCTTCTATTACAACATTACCGCAACTTTGCATGCGCCTGTACCAAACGTCTCGATTCTTTTTGGTGTTATAATAAAATGCATCGCTGCCAATTACACTGCCGGATTGTATTACCACGTTGTTACCAATCTCTGTATAATCCAAAATAGAAACGTTGGGATAAATTATGCAGTTGCTTCCAATCTTTACATCTTTACCAATAAATACATTGGGCATTATTACGGTAGCTGCTCCTGTAATAACACTATCACTAATGGCTTTGCTCGCCGGGCTAAATGCCCTGAAGTGATTAACAATGGTAAGATAAGCCTCAAAAGGATCACTTGTAACCAATAATGTTTTACCGGGCGGGATGGTAACCTCTTTTGTATTGATAATGATAAAATCAGCGGCGCTGTTCAAACAAATATCATAATATTTTGGATGATCTACAAAACACAGGTCTCCCGCTTCTACTTTATGAATCTCATTAATGCCCGTTACCATTAAATTACCATCGCCTACCACTTCTGCATCAATAAGTTTAGATACCCAGTTTACCGTTACCGCTTCAGGAAATTTCATGACTATATTTTTTACAAATGTAAACGGAAGGATTACTTGCAGGCCAATATTTCTTATTTGCAACAGTTATCTGAAATACAGTATTTAAACACTAAAATAGTCCTGGAGCCTTATTGTACAAAACAGTTACCAAACGATGAAGCACTTATCTGGTATGATAACTACTAACAATGAGACTGGTACAAAAAAAGCGTTATAAAAGGTGGTTTTTTAGAGGAAGAACACTCGATTGCTGTTTCATTTTAAATATCCAACCGGTTGAAATGTATTGCAACCGGGCAAAGAGTGAAATATCGTTTATAAATCTGCAGGGGGGTAAAATTTAATTGTTGGTAAATGAACTTTCGCTCATTTTATATCATAATTTTTTTATCTAAGGAACAAAGATCGAAACTTAAATGGCATAGCCGGTTCTAAAGAAAATTTTGTAACCTCATTCAGCATACAAGACAAAATATTATTGTGGAAAATGCTATATCCAAATGGATCCGTTGACTACATACCTGCCTGCAGTTTTTTTAGTTACCTGGATCGTAAAGATATCCGCTCAGGATTAACCAATTTATTGCGCTTCAAATTCCCTTAATCAATGTCTGCCACCTGCAATCGTAACGTTTCGCCCAAGCGTTACAGATGCGGAATATTGCCTGCAATGGCCGCATACATAGCAGCCCGTAAATAAATGATACCTGCACTTAAACCCATGCATCACACATTACGATCGCAACTACATCTTTGCGGCTGTCGTAATGGAGCATCATAAAATATTTTTAGATTTACAATTTTCTTTTTTCTTTAAGATTAGTGTTTATTATATACTTGATTATAAAACAGATCCTAAAGTGTTATTACTTTTTCAAAAATAACAATAAGCCCTATAATGCAGTCATACAAGCTATTTCAAAGAATTGTCTTTTATTAAAAGCGACTTTTGCTTGTTTGTTTATGTGATACTAAATACACTATTCATATTTTATTACTTCAGTTAATGCACATTTGCAGATAAAATTGTGAATAAAAATTTTCAAATTTTTTTTTGTGTTAGAAAAAACTATTTATAATATTGTGATGGGAATTAATTTTCCCATTACTTACTAACCCATCTATATACAAAATCCCGCTTCGGCGGGATTTTAGTTTTTAATATGAACCGCTATTTTATTGTCTATAAACCATATCTTGTTTTGTCGCAATTTTCTAAACATGCGGGCAAAAAAACACTGTCAGATTATTTTAAAGTACCCGAAGATGTGTACCCTGTTGGCAGGCTTGATGAAGACAGCGAAGGCTTACTAATACTCACTAATGATAAAAAATTAAATCACCGTTTATTAAACCCTGCATTTGCACATGAACGTGAATATTTTGTACAGGTTGATGGTGCAATTACAGAAGAAGCGAGAATAAAAATGGAGCATGGAGTTGAAATAAATTTAGATGGCCGCTTATATTTAACAAAACCATGCAGTGTTTCAATTTTTAAAGAAGATCCTGACGTTCCACCTCGTATTCCTCCAATACGATTTAGAAAAAATATCCCAACCACATGGATAAAAATTTTTTTGACAGAAGGCAAGAACAGGCAAGTGAGAAAGATGACTGCTAAAGTTGGTTTTGCTACCTTACGTTTATTAAGGTACCGTATAAAAAACGTTGAATTGGATAATTTAAAACCCGGCGAATTAATTGAATTGTCTGAGCAACTTATTTATAAAAAATTATTCGATGAGTGACATTTATGAAGCTTCAAATGGTGATTACCGCATCAGTACAGATATTAATAAACTAAATATTGAAGTAATTCATCATTATTTATCTCTGGAATCTTATTGGGCAGCAGGCATATCAAAAGCGGTGGTAGAAAAATCAATTTTAAACTCCTTATGTTTCGGTGTTTACTGCAACGATAGCCAGGTCGGTTTCGCAAGACTTATTACTGACAAAGCCACCTTCGCTTACCTTGGCGATGTGTTTATACTTCCAGAACACAGGGGCAAAGGATTAAGCAAATGGCTGATGCAGACAATACACGCCCATCCAGAATTACAAAACCTGAGAAGATGGTGGCTCGGCACAAAAGATGCGCATACATTGTACGAACAATTTGGGTGGACCAAGATAACAGAAGACCTCTCCAAAAGGTTTATGCAGAAACATAACCCAGATGTTTACAAAAAATAAATTGTTCGCATTTCCCTCACACCACACCAATATTAAATAAAACACCTTTATATCCACATGTTGTTGATAATAATTGTAATGAACTATAGCACTTAATAAATTAAATTGTGAGCAGATTGATTTATGCGCAAACTAGTAAACAAAATTATTCACCTAAAATGAAAACCCATTGACTGAAACAATCATTAATCTCGATTCTGTTAACCCGATTGAATTCTTTGGTGTAAATAACAGAAAGCTTGACTTGCTAAAAAAGAAATTTCCTCTACTTAAAATTCTTTCACGTGGCACACAGATTAAATTAAGCGGAGCTCCCGAACACATTGAGCCAGCCCGTGAAAAAATCGAGCTCATTATCCAGTACATGGAGCGCAACGGAGATCTAAGCGCAAATTATTTTGAACAGATTCTTGGAGGCGACGATGCAGAAACAATTGATAATTTTATCGAACGCAACCCCAACGATGTTTTGGTTTTTGGCCCCAATGGAAAAACAGTTCGGGCAAGAACAGCCAATCAAAAACGCATGGTGGCAGCAAGCGATAAGAACGATATTGTTTTCGCCATTGGCCCTGCAGGTACTGGTAAAACGTATACTGCTGTAGCCCTTGCCGTACGCGCTTTAAAGAACAAGATTGTAAAGAAAATTATCCTTACACGCCCCGCAGTGGAAGCAGGTGAAAGCCTTGGCTTTTTACCCGGCGACCTCAAGGAAAAAATTGATCCCTATCTGCGGCCGCTTTACGATGCACTCGACGATATGATACCCGCCGATAAGCTTGGCTATTACATGACG
>JBBRDW010000100.1:0-17139 GCA_038203525.1 Chitinophagales bacterium
AGCATTGCCATAATAAACAGATTTTTTTACAAGGTCAATGTCCGTTATGTCGCCGTTTAGGTGGTCGGCTTTGTAAGTGCCTTCAGAATAATAGCTATTGTACTTAAAGTCGTAGCAATATCCTATTGCGCCAACGTCATCAAGCGGGCCAATAAATCTTGTACTATCATCCCTGATAATAAGGCCATTTTTTAAATTACCATTTTCGTAGTAGCCAAAATATCTTCTATGTTTTTCAAGATCATAATAATAAGCAGTATCTTTTAAAAAGCCTTTTGAACTTACCGGCCCTATTAATACATGAGTACTGTTCGCCTCACCTGTAAAGTCAGGGCTTTTAAGAAAACTGGTAAAATTCGGGCTGGCAGCCTGTACCCATTTATCTTCACTCCATTCCCCGGAATAAGTGGTTTTAGATTTTGCCTCGTATTGGTAACCCAATCCGTTTCTTTTGTCATTACTATAAACAATATCACTGATAATATTGCCATCGGTCCATAGGTTAATACAGCGACCGTTTAATTTATCTTCTTTAAAACCACCTTTAATAAAGCTGTTATCTTTATAAATCAAAATACCTTTTCCGTTTTTAATGCCGTCGCCAAAATCACCAATATACAAAGTACCATCTGCGGTAAGGTTGGTTCCTTTTCCATTTAGTTTTCCATTGGTCCAGTTGCCGGTTAAAAAAGCACCGTTATCAAAAAACATCGTTCCCTTTCCCGAGTAGATGCCGTTAACAAAATTACCTGCATACCTTACCACATTACCCGATGCATAACTGGCAATACCCATTCCATTGGGCTTTCCATTTTTTACTTCACCAATATAAGTGTAAGTAAGCCCCCACGAATCTTTAAGATTTTCAATTCTTTTTGTGGTTTGAGCCGCAGCCTGTAAACCTGCGGCAATAACGATAATAAAAAATAACTGTTTCATGTTATTAAGGTTTGTAAGAAAAAAATATAATAAATCCTGCAATTTTTTTTTAATACCAGCTAATCTTTTCATAGCAGCTTCGTTGCGTCGCAATCACTTCATCTGTAGTTCAGAAATCAACTTTAGTACTTACTGCTTGCAAAACCGTTTTATCTCTAAGCAACTATGTTAGAAAATTATCAGACAAAATAATTCTCAAAAATATTCCTGAAAAAATTATCTAATCATTGCTGGTATCAGTTTGCTTTCGCCAAAGCATCGTTCACATTTATTACTGTTGGCTCCGGCGCTCAACGTCTTTGCTACCTTTTTTGCATTTCAGCCACCTGGCTTCAGTTTTGCCAAAGCTGCCAGTTGATATTCAGATCAAGTGATTGCGACGCAACCGGGATGCCATAAAAAACCAATGCTGGTAACCTAAATCTCCCACTCTCTTTTCCGGTTTTAACAACGTACTTACGGCTTCGGTAATTATTTTTTAACAGTTCAGTTACCGCCTTTAACGCCGGCACACTAAGTGCAAATTGCCTACCTTCGCCCACTCATTTTAAAACATGCTGCCATTTTGACTAAGGTTATTGGATAGCATGATTTTTGAAAATGTAAATTTCTGTTTTTTATTTAAAATTATTAATACCCAATTACACGGATATGTTGAAGTTAATTTCCAAATTGTTAGGCGGCAATAAAAGCGAGAAGGATGTAAAGCTGGTGGAGCCCGTTGTAGCAAAAATAAACCAGAATTTTCAGCAATACCAATCGCTTTCAAATGATGGGTTGAGGGGTAAAACACTTGAATTTAAAGCCCGCATTAAAGACTATCTCAAAGAAATTGATACTGTTATTGAAAATAAAAAGCAATCTGCCGAAGACCTGCCCGAAGCAGAGATACAAAACAGGGATACTATTTACCAGGAGATTGACCAGCTAAAAAAAGACCGCGATAAAAAGATCGAAGAAATACTGGAGCAAATACTACCCGAAGCGTTTGCGGTGGTAAAAGAAACAGCCCGGCGCTTTAAAGAAAATACTGAGCTGGAAGTTACGGCCACGCAACACGACCGCAACCTGAGCGTAATAAAAGATTATATAAGAATTGAAGGGGACAAAGCTTTTTACAAGAATACCTGGACCGCAGGTGGGGGACAGGTTACCTGGAATATGCTACACTACGATGTTCAGTTGATTGGGGGTATGGTTTTGCACCAGGGTAAAATTGCAGAGATGGCAACAGGAGAGGGTAAAACGCTTGTATCAACTTTACCTGCCTATCTCAATGCCTTACCAGGCGAAGGCTTACACATAGTAACCGTTAATGACTACCTGGCCCGACGCGATAGTGAATGGAATGGTCCGCTCTATGAATGGCTTGGTTTAATGGTAGATTGTATTGACAAGCACACACCCAACAGTGCCCAGCGCCGTGCGGCCTACATGGCAGATATTACCTATGGTACCAATAACGAATTTGGTTTTGATTACCTGCGCGATAACATGGTGCATAATCCCGATGAAATGGTACAACGCAAACACCATTACGCAATGGTAGATGAAGTTGACTCCGTTTTAATCGATGATGCCCGTACGCCTCTAATCATCTCCGGCCCTGTTGGTCATGTAGATAATATTGAACAGTTCTTCGAGTTAAAGCCGCGTATTGAAAAATTGGTTGACTCTCAAAAAAGGGTGATAAACCAATGTTTAAATGAAGCCAGAAAAAAAATCGCCGAAGGCAATGATGATCCCAAAGATGGCGGTCTGGCTTTGTTCCGTGCCCACCGGGGCTTACCAAAAACCAATGCACTGATCAAATTTTTAAGTGAGCCCGGCATTCGTCAAAAACTACAGCGTACAGAAAATTATTACCTCGCCGATCAGCAGAAAGAAATGCCCAAGGCCGATGAAGAATTGTATTTCTATATAGATGAAAAAAATAATTCCGTTGAATTAACGGATAAAGGCATAGCACTTATTACCAAAGCGGGCGAAGACCCTCAATTCTTTATCATTCCCGATATTGGTGTAGACCTCGCAACCATCGATACCAATGCATCCTTACCAGCGGAAGATAAAATAAAACAGAAAGAAGTTTTATTGAATGAATATGGTACTAAAAGTGATCGCATCCATACCGTTCAGCAGCTATTAAAAGCATATACTCTTTTTGATAAAGATGTTGAATACGTGGTAATGGATGGTGCTGTAAAAATTGTAGATGAACAAACCGGCCGTATTCTCGATGGCCGTCGCTACAGCGATGGCCTGCATCAGGCGCTTGAAGCAAAAGAAAATGTAAAAATTGAAGCCACCACGCAAACTTATGCAACTGTTACGCTGCAGAACTATTTCCGCATGTACCACAAATTATGTGGTATGACGGGTACTGCTGAAACAGAAGCTGCGGAGTTATGGAGTATTTATAAACTGGATGTGGTAACGGTTCCTACCAATGTACCCGCAATTAGAATTGATGAGGAAGATCTGGTGTACAAGACCAAGCGTGAAAAATACGGTGCTGTTATAGACAAGATAGAAGAGCTGCGTAATGCAGGCCGCCCGGTGCTGGTGGGTACCACTTCTGTAGAGGTGAGTGAATTGCTCAGCCGTATGTTGAAGCAGAAGCAAATTCCGCACAACGTACTAAATGCAAAGCAGCATGCCAGGGAAGCCCAGGTAGTTGCCGAAGCTGGTTTCCCGGGTGCAATTACCATTGCAACCAACATGGCCGGCCGTGGTACAGATATTAAGCTGGGGCCAGGTGTTAAAGAAGCGGGTGGTTTGGCAATTATCGGCACAGAGCGCCACGAAAGCCGCCGTGTAGACAGGCAGTTGCGCGGTCGTGCCGGCCGCCAGGGCGATCCGGGTTCTACCCAATTTTATGTATCGCTTGAAGATGATTTGATGCGCATGTTTGGCAGCGAACGTATTGCCAAAGTGATGGATTTTGCCGGCTACAAACCAGGTGAAGTTATACAGCACAGCATGATTACCAAGAGCATTGAAAGGGCACAACGTAAAGTAGAAGAAAATAACTTCGGCATACGTAAGCGTTTGCTCGAGTACGATGACGTAATGAACAAGCAGCGCACCGTTGTTTACACCAAACGCAGTCACGCATTGTTTGGCGAACGCCTTGCGCTTGACCTTGATAATGCCTTTTACGATGTTGCCGAAGGCCTTGTAAATTCATTCAAAGACAATAACGATTTCGAAGGTTTCCGACTGGAAGTAATTGTGAATTTTGGCATGGATACCACCATCAGCAGCGACGAATTTCAAAGAGAAAACGAAACAAGACTGGTAACAAAATTATATACTGAAGCCTCCGAAAATTACCAGCGCAAGCGCCAGGCTTTAATGCAGCATGTTATACCGGTATTTAAAAATATCAGGCAATCGCAGGGCCAGCATATAGAGAATGTGGTGGTTCCTTTTTCTGATGGCAAAAAAGGTTTGCAGGTATTGGCCAACTTAGATAAAACCCTCGCAGGCAACGGAGCCGAGCTGGTTAACGCCCTCGAAAAAACAATCACACTTGCTTTTATTGATGATGCATGGAAGGAACACCTGCGCTCGATGGACGATCTTAAACAGAGCGTACAAACAGCGCATTACGAGCAGAAAGACCCGCTGGTAATCTACAAAGGCGAGGCTTATATGCTTTTTAAGCAGATGGATGCAGGCGTAAATAAAGACATGGTAAACTTCCTTTGCCATGCCGATATACCGGTAGAACAGCGCCAGCCACAGCAAATAAAAGAAGGCCGCGAACAGAAAACAGATATGAGCCGCATGAAGGCTAACAAAGCACAGATTGACGCAGCCGGCCAGGATTATGCTGCCAACGAAAACGATTATCTCGATCCCACACCGGTAAAACAGGAGCCCGTGAAAGTAGGCCCCAAGATTGGCCGCAACGATCCCTGTCCATGTGGAAGTGGAAAGAAATTTAAAAATTGCCACGGTAAAGACGCATAAAAAATTAAACCTCCTTTAACCGGGAGGTTTTTTATTTTATGTACTCGGCTTAAGTACTACTATGAAGCTTTTCTTGCGTCGCACTCTTGTACTTTTAGGAATTCTATTGAGCTTTTATCTAAACTTAGATTGAAGCGAAGGTTGTTGGTGAAACAACACCAGCAACAGCGAAAAAGATATTAAAGCGAACCTGGTTCGTGAGGACACGAACCAGGGCGAAGGCATACATTTTTATAAAAAAGCCCCGCAGTTGCGAGGTTTTTTTTATAAAACAACTGAGGCTTTTCTTTATTCTTTTACAAACATTCTCGTTTCTATATTGCCGTTTGTTTCTATGCGCAGCATATAGTTGCCGGGTTTAAGTGTGGCAATGTTTAAAGTGTGGCTACCTGTTGTGGTTGCGGCTGCTACTATTATATTGCCGGTTAAATCAATGATGATAAGTTTTGTTTTTTCTGTTTTGGATAAACCTTCAATGTGCAAACTGTTCTTTGCAGGATTGGGGTAGAGTTTTATAAAATTGTTTGGTACATCATCGCCGCAGGTAACAATGTTTGAGCTTACTACATTATCATCTGTGCGGTAGGCAGTAAGCTGGTAGTAAACAATACCTGCGGGTGGTGCAGGGTCCTGGTATTTATAGCTTGTTATTCCTTTTACATCTGTTACCTGCGCTATTTCTGTAAATGTGCTAGCATTGGTGCTGCGGCCTACGGAATAGTACGTTGTTTTATTGCCAGGCCAATCGTTCCAGGTAAATCCATAATGACCCTGCCATTTTTTTATTTTGGCAAATGCTGGGGGCACAGGCATTATTTCATTATTATAACGAACCAATGCAATATTGGTAAAATTCTGGTTGTTGACAGAGTAAGCCCCACCGCCAACTATAATTTTACCATCTGTTTGCAAAACACCTGCACCTATTTCAGTATCTAAATCAAGATCATTCACTCCTGTAAATGCTACACCATTTTCACCAAACGAAGCATCCAGGCTACCATCTACATTATATTTTACTGCGCCAAAACCGGAATTGGGCTGATTATTATAGTAAAGGCCAGTAAGCACAATTTTTTTATCGGCCTCTACTGTTACTGTTCTTGCAATTGAATATCCTGCATCCATTGGCAAAACGGAATATCCAACCTTATCACCAAAGGCAGAATCAATTGAACCATCACCATTGAATCTCACAATTGCTATTTTATAATTGTCGTAACCTGCTGTGCCACCTGCAACTATTTTGCCATCCTTTTGCAGTGCAATATCATTCAAACCTGCATAACGTACATCTTCATCTTCAAATCTAATGCCTGTAATTCCATCTTTGTCCTCGTCAAATGTGCTGTCAATCCTGCCGTTGTTTAGAAAACGTATTATAAAAAGGCTCTCGGAAAGATATGTTCCGCCAATTAATATTTTACTATCTTCCTGTAGTGCAATTGCATTTATCTGATAAATTCCTAAAGAAGATGCTGTTATAAAAATACCATTGACAGCAAAGCTTTCATCGGTTTCTCCATTTGGGAGAATACGCGTTACAAATCCCCGGTGTTCTTCATCTTCAGCATTACCTTTTGTTCCTGTAATCAGTATTTTACCATCGGGCTGTACAACCATATCGCCTGGATAATCTTCGCCATCAATGTCTATTGTAAGTATGCCATCACCGCTGAACGTACTGTCTGGTCTGCCATCTGTTTTCAGGCGTACTACTCCTATGTCAAAAGAATTATTGAAACTCCCCAGAGCAATTATCTTATCATCTTCCTGGATAGCAAGTGCAACAATGCCTGATACAGGTTTACCATTTACATTGGTTATATATGTTCTTCCTAAGTTTCCAAAACCCTCATCAAGACTTCCATCCATATTAAATCTTGCTATTACAAAGCCACTTTTACTTACATTGTTATCATAATGCACTCCACCAGTAACAATCTTTCCATCTTTTTGTAAAACAACTGCCGTACAGTTTCCAGTAAATGTTTCGTTTAAAACCTTGCCGCTACTGCCAAAACTTTCATCAAGTGTACCCGATTGGGCATAAGTGATGGTATTTAAGACAAGGAAAAAAATTGTTGCATAAATAGTTTTTTTCATAAAATGAGAAGTAAATGATGGAGAAAATTGTTTGGTTGAAGTAAACATAGTTAGCATGGGTTATTGGTGAAACATAAACCTACCGTTTTAATATTAATAACCAATATTATTTTTTGGGTGCATAACAAGCTTAGCGTTTATAGACTATCAGTTTACGCTTCTATCTTCGCTTCGACAAAGCTGAATAGCATTACCAACAGTACAAGAGTGCGACGCAACGAAAGCTGAATTGTATTATATTGCCGGGACCAAAAAAAATACCATGCAACTGAACGGATATATCGATCATTCCATACTTAAACCTACCACGCTAATTGCTGAGGTTGAGCAGCTTTGCAGCGAGGCAATGCAATACGGTTTTGCTGCAGTTTGTGTACCGCCCACATTTGTGAAAAAAGCAAAACAACTACTGGAAGGTTCTGCCGTAAAAACGGCTACCGTTATTGGTTTTCCGTTTGGTTATTCAGCTGTGGAAGCTAAGATTGCTGAGGCGGTACTTGCTTTAATTGATGGTGCAGATGAACTGGACATGGTAATAAACCTTATTGCCTTAAAAAATAACGACTGGGTTTACCTGGCTAATGAACTTAACCATATAATGCCCGTAGTAAAACAGAAAAATAAAACGATAAAAATTATTATTGAATCGGGAATACTTACGGATGATGAGATTATTAAATGCTGCCAGTTGTATGGCGCTGCCGGTATTGATTATTTAAAAACATCTACCGGCTACGCAGAAAAAGGCGCAACACTGGAAGCGGTAAAGCTGATGCGGCAACATTTACCAAATCATGTGCAGATAAAAGCCTCCGGCGGCATACGTACGTACGAGTTTGCCAGACAACTGGTATATGCAGGCGCCACACGCCTTGGCTGCAGCGCTGGCGTTGCCATTGTACAGCAGCAGATAAACGGCACAAACGGGTATTGATTTTGGCATCATTTTCTCTAATAACTATCTTACATTAATTTTAATATGAACCGCATAATTTTCATCCATTGCTTTTTAATACTGTTTTCTGCCGCTTCTTTTGCAGCAAGAGATACTGTTATTGTACATAAAGATCCACGCCTGGATATATTTACATCCAAAGAAACTGCAGTTAATAGATTAACAGCTAAAATGACGAGCTCCGGTCGCTACAGGGGCTACCGGTTGCAGGTGATTAATACCCGCACCCGAGAGAATGCTTTTAAAGTCAAGTCGGATATGCTGCAGCTTTTCCCCGACCAAAAAGCCTATATCGCTTTTCAGTCGCCTTATTTTAAAGTAAGGATCGGTAATTTTTTGCATAAGCCAGATGCAGTTGCATTTCAGCAGCAGGTTTCCAGAAAGTTTCACCAGATTACCTACATTGTGGAAGACATTATAGAATACACACCAAAAGATGAAGACGATCCTTCCTTAAATTAACAAAGCGCTGATTATGGTGAAAGAAAAAATAAAGAGTTTGGCGGCCAGCTATTTTAAAGATTTTGTAGCTATACGGCAGCACCTGCATGCGCACCCTGAATTAAGTTATAAGGAATTTGAAACGTCAAAATTTATTCAAAAAAAATTGGATGAATTTGGTATTCCGTACCAGCTAATGGCCACTACCGGCATTGCTGCTTTGATCGAAGGCAAAAATGCCGGCAGCCGCGTAATTGCTTTGCGCGGAGACATGGACGCATTGCCTATACAGGAAGAAAATGATGTGCCTTACAAATCTGTAAACCATGGAATAATGCATGCCTGTGGCCACGATGTGCATACCACCTGTTTACTGGGCGCGGCAAAAATTCTCCATGAGCTACGAGACGAATGGGAGGGAACGGTAAAACTTATTTTTCAGCCTGGCGAGGAGCGTAACCCCGGCGGCGCCAGCCTGATGATCAAAGACGGCGTACTTGAAAATCCCGCACCACATGGCATTGCAGCTTTGCATGTACATCCCGGCCTCGATTTAGGTAAACTTAGTTTCCGCTCAGGCAGGGTGATGGCAAGTGCAGATGAAATTTTCATCACCATAAAAAGTATTGGAGGTCATGCCGCAGCACCACATCTTACGGCAGATACTATTCTTATAGCATCGCACCTGATAGTAAGCCTTCAGCAGATCATCAGCAGGAACAACAATCCAACTTCGCCTTCGGTACTATCAATCTGTTCAATACACGGTGGCAACACCACCAACGTAATACCCAGCGAAGTGCACCTGATGGGGACTTTCAGGGCTATGAACGAGCCATGGCGTTATAAAGCGCATGAGCTTATAACAAAACTTACTATAGGCCTGGTAACTTCAATGGGTGCAGAAGCAGATATAAAGATCGATGTTGGTTACCCCACAGTCGATAATGACGAAACGCTTACTACGAACGCAAAAAATCTTGCCGGCAATTACCTGGGAGAAGAGAATGTTTCCGAAACTGAACTTCGCATGGGCGCCGAAGATTTTGGATATTATACTCAAAAAATACCGGGCTGTTTCTTCAGATTGGGGGTACGTAACGAGACGGAAGGTATCGTTCACAATGTGCATACCCCAAAATTCAATATAGATGAAGCTGCTATAGAAACAGGAATGGGAATTATGGCCTGGCTAGGTGCATCGCTGGTTCCTTAAAACAATAAAATTTCTCAGCAAAGTTTTTATTTTTTTATAAGCAGGGCTGTATCACTACATTTAAGCTGCTGGTGCAGCTTGGCCCGCAAGGGTGGTGTTCGCTGACCTGCACATTGTGGTCTTTACTCATCAAAAAAAGGCATTGATTGTTTAACAAGCCTCTCCATATGATAAATTTTTACTGCGGAGCCATCAGCAGACGCAAACTGTGCCTGTTTATTTTTTTAAACCTTTTTGTCGTTACAGGATACAGCCAGCAAAAAGCAATTGATAGCTGCCTCGAAATTTTGCACAATCATTTAAAGGAAGATTCAGTTCGGGTAAACGCGTTAGCCAGATTATCTGCATTATACCAAACCAGTAACCTTAAAAATGCAGAATATTACGCTCTTCAAGCTCTGGCAATCGCCAAAAAAATAAATGAAAATAATTCAATGTGTATCGCCTTATCGCAAACTGGCAGTGTGTACGCATGGGAGCGAAAAACTACAGAGGCTTTAAATACCTATTTCAAACTGCTGCAGATAGCCGAAAAAATAAACTCCGAGCCCTGGTTAATGAAAGCTTACCTGGGTATTGGATATGTTTATGAGCTGGAAAACGAATGGGATAAAGCCCTTGAAAATAGTTTTAAAGCATTGCATTTTGCAGAGAATACAAAGGATCCCTATATAATCGGGTATCTGTATGATTATATAGGTTCAGAATATCTTGGCTTGGGTAAGGTCCAAAAAGCCGAAGACTATTTAAAAAAAGCCTGTACCCTGCTGGAACAAAGCGGAAACCCTGACGAGCTCGGTGATTCTCATATTAACCTGGCCAAAGTATTTGCGACAAAAAACCAGTTTGATTCAGCTAAATTTCATTTCGAACATGCCATTTCAATTTTTATTAGTAGAAACGAGCCTTACCAGGTTGCAGACGCGTACCAGCAAATGGGCGATATGTATGAACAACGGGGATTGTACGCGGAGGCAAAGGCCTGCTACAAAAAAACAATTGCTAACTATAATATAAATGACGTAGCAGAAGCTGATTATGCCCTCGCAGTTTTAGGTCTGGGTGCAGTAGCTCTTGGAGAAAAGCACTACGATATTGCTTCAAAAATATTTCAGGAAGAATTTGATAAGATCAAGGAAGCAGGTATTATGGAGCCACAGCTCAAATACCTGAAATATATGGCAAAAGCAGATTCAGCTTCAGGCAACTACAAAAAAGCGCTGGAGCATATGCAAGATTATACCTTGCTGTACGACAGTATTTATAACGAAAAAAAAACCAAAGACGCGCAGCGCATGATGGTTGAATTTGATGTGCAGCGCAAGGAAAAAGAAAACGAGCAATTGAAACTGCAAAACGGCCTTGAAAAACAACGGGTGGAAATCTTTGCCGTATCTGGAGTTGTATTGCTGATAGCGGGTATATTTCTCGCTTTGTTATACAAACAAAAAATAGCTGCATTATCAGCTGTAAAAAGCCTTCAGTCTTCCACCGAAATAAAAAATAATGAGCTTGCGGTAATAAATGCGGTGAAAAATAAGCTTATCTCAATGATTGCACACGATGTGCGTTCACCACTAACCTCCCTTCAAAATATCTTATACCTTGCAAGAGAAAAAATACTTGACGAGGAAGAATTTAAGAAGCTGAGTCTTATGCTCGACAGCGACATACGCCACATTATAAGCATGCTCGATAACACATTGCTTTGGGCAAGAGAACAGATACATTCCCTCAAAATAACCATGGTCGCCTTCAGCCTGAACGAAATGGCCGAAGATGTATTATCACTTTACAACCAGGCCATACAGGACAAGCAACTCATAATAGTCAACAAAATTCCCCTTCCCAGCATGGTAATCACCGATAGAAATATCATCCATACTGTTTTGCGCAATATCCTTTCCAATGCTATAAAATTTACGCCGCCGGGTAAACATATTTCCTTCGAAACAGAAAAGAAAGACGACTATTTATTTATTTCAATAAAAGACGAAGGCGTGGGAATTTCCGCAGAAATTCTGGATAAAATAAATAAAAAGGAATTCATTTCAACCCGCGGCACCAACAACGAAAAAGGAACCGGCCTTGGGCTCATGTTCAGCTTTGAACTCCTCGCAAAACTCGATGAAAAAATATTCATCCAAACCATAGAAGGTGAGGGAACAACCATCACTTTTTCAATCAAACGGCAGGAGACCACCACCCCGTAAAAATTTGTCAAATTCTTTTATACTAATTTGCGCCTTTTCTGTAACAATGATTAATTTGAAATAATTTTATGTGCCCTGCAAAAGTTCTTTGGTCATCGTTCCTTGCGTCGCACACTTGTACTTTTGTTTTCTGTGGATCAAAAAAAACACATTGTAGATTGTACCATATTGCAGGCGCTAAAACCTTTTTGTAACAGCGTTTTAAGCCGATTGCCGCACTACCGGTAAACGGATTGCGACGCAGCCCTGCCAGACTGCGCCAGGCAGGTAGGGAAGACGCAATGGAAGCAGAAGCTGGTATCAACAGAAAAACAAATTGTGGTAAAAAATTAGCTATAACAAAACAAGATAAAAAAAATCATTCACAAAAAGGGTTCAAAAATATATGGCAAACGAACTACGCAGGGAACAGGCTTTGGAATACCACTCCAGCGGCCGGCCAGGCAAAATTGAAGTTATACCCACCAAAGAAGCCAAAACACAGCGGGATCTTTCACTCGCCTACAGTCCCGGCGTGGCAGAGCCCTGCAAAGAAATATTTAAGAACAGAGAAGATGTTTACAAATACACAGCAAAAGGTAACCTGGTTGCAGTAATAACCAATGGCACCGCTGTTTTAGGCCTTGGCGATATTGGCCCCGAAGCCAGCAAACCGGTAATGGAAGGCAAAGCAGTGCTTTTTAAAATCTTCGCCGATATCGATGTTTTCGACATAGAGATCAATGAAAAAGACCCCGATAAATTTATCCAGATTGTAAAAGCACTCGAACCAACATTTGGCGGCATTAACCTGGAAGATATTAAAGCACCCGAATGTTTTTACATAGAACGAATGTTGCGGGAGCAGTGCAATATTCCTGTAATGCACGATGACCAGCACGGCACGGCCATTATAAGCAGCGCGGCCTTGTTAAATGCACTGGAGCTCCAGAAAAAAAAGATAGATAAGGTAAGAATTGTGGTTAACGGTGCCGGTGCTGCCGCAATGGCCTGCGCGCAGTTATATGCGGCACTGGGCGCTAAGTACGAAAACTTTATTCTATTTGATAAAGATGGGGTGCTGCACGAAGAGCGAACTGATCTTGATGACATTAAAAGAAGGTTCGCAGTAAATAAAAATGACTGGACCTTAGAAAAGGCCATGAAAGACGCCGATGTTTTTCTAGGCTTAAGTGTAGGCAATGTGGTAACACAGGATATGATAAGAAGCATGGCCAAAAACCCCATCGCTTTTGCCATGGCCAACCCCGATCCGGAAATTACTTACGAAGATGCAATAGCTGTAAGAAAAGACATCATCATGGCCACGGGCCGAAGCGACTATCCTAACCAGGTTAATAACGTGCTGGGCTTCCCCTATATATTCCGCGGAGCATTGGATGTACGTGCAAAGCAAATAAACGAAGCCATGAAACTGGCTGCTGTAAAGGCGCTGGCAGAACTTGCCAAAACTCCGGTACCAGATATTGTGAATATGGCCTACAATAAAAAAACAATGGCCTTTGGCCCAGAATATATTATACCAAAGCCACTGGACCCACGTCTGCTTGCTGCTATTGCACCCGCAGTAGCAAAAGCAGCTATTGAAAGTGGTGTTGCTCAAAAAATAATTGAGAGCTGGGACAGATACACGGTGGAATTAAACAAACGCCTTGGCCTCGATAACCAGGTGATGCGCATTATCGGCAACAAAGCCCGCCGGGATCCTAAGCGCATTGTATTTGCTGAGGCTGATAATCAGAAAATATTGAAGGCGGCCAGCCTTATTTATGATGATGGTATTGCTTACCCTATTTTGCTGGGCGAAGAAGAGAAAATAAGAAAGATAGCCAAGGACAACCATATTGATATTTCAGATCTGCCAATCATAGATACCCGCCATGAATCCACAGAGGAGAAACGTGCTTTTTATGCCGAACTCTACTTTAACAAACGTCAGCGCCGGGGTTCAAATTATTATGAAAGTAAAAAGCTGATGCGGGAACGAAACAACTTCGGCTGTATGATGGTGGAAACAGGCGATGCTGATGGAATGATATCGGGCCTTACTAAAAATTACGCTGAAACCATACGCCCGGCCCTGCAGATAATTGGTACGGAAGAAGGCGTAAAAAAAATTGCTGGCATGTATCTGCTGCTTACCCGCAAAGGCCCCCTGTTCCTGGCCGATACTACCGTCAATTTTAATCCTACAGCCGAAGAGCTTGCCGATATAACCTTGATGGTGGCAAAAGAAGTGCGCAATTTTAATATTACCCCGCGCATAGCCATGCTCAGTTACAGCAACTTTGGCAGCAGCGATTCGCCGGAGGCAAACCTGGTAGCAAAAGCCACACAAATTGTAAAGCAACGTAACCCTTCACTCATTATTGACGGTGAAATACAGGCCTGGGTTCCTTTTAATAAAGAAATTTTAAAAGACAATTATCCATTCAGCAGTCTGGTTGATCAGGATGTGAACGTGATGATTTTCCCTAACCTGGCTGCGGGTAACGTGGCTTACAATCTGTTGAAGGAGGTAGGTGGTGCCGATGCAATAGGGCCAATATTGCTTGGCCTAAAAAAGCCGGTACATGTATTGCAGCTCGGCAGCACTGTTCGCAGCATTATTAATATGGCTAATATTGCTGTGGTGGATGCGCAAACAAAAAGCAGGATAGATACAGAAGATGAGGTAAAGCGCTCGCCATGGTGGAAACGGGGAAGGAAAAACGGCCGGTAATCTTATGCTGGATTAATGCACTGGATTTAATACAAATTATTAATCCGGCTTATGGTTCTTTGGTCATCGCCGCTTGTGTCACTCACTTGTACATTCAGAACATTGAGGAGCAATCAGCAGTCAGCTATCAGATTTCAGCAAAAATTTCTTAGTACATTATTTTCCCGGTAAATGGAGATAGCTGAAAGTTTTGCCAACGCGCAGTAGTTCTGCTACGCCAGCGAAGAAAATTAATTAGTATTTTCCAGCAGTGTGGCCCCAAAAAATTATTAATACCATAAAAAATTACCAGTGTTATCATTATTTCTTAATCATCTCGGAAGGTTTTTAACGATGCTGCGCAGCATGTTTACCAAACCTGAAAACATGAAAATGTACTGGAAAGAACTTATGCACCAGTGTGTTGAAATTGGTGTTGGCTCCTTACCAATTGTAGTAATTATTTCTTTGTTTCTTGGCGCGGTAACCACAGTGCAAACCGCTTACCAGCTGGTAAGCCCGCTGGTGCCCCAGTCAACCATAGCACAGATTGTACGCGACAGTGTAATACTTGAATTGTCGCCAACGGTTGTATGTATAGTGCTGGCAGGTGTAGTAGGCAGTAAGATTGCCAGTGAACTGGGTAATATGCGAACGACTGAGCAGATTGATGCACTGGAAATCATGGGTATTAATACCCGCAGTTATTTGGTAATGCCAAAGATAATAGGTGCTTTAATTGTGGTTCCTTTTCTGGTAGTTATTTCTGCTGTGCTGGCAATTTGGGGCGGCCGTACGGCTGGTTCCATGTCTGGTATTCTTGCTCCTGAAATTTTTGACAATGGTCTTCGGCAGAACCTTAATATTTTCAATATAACTTTCGCTTTGTATAAAGCTTACACTTTTGCTTTTATCATCAGCAGTATTCCGGCTTATTATGGCTACCATGTAAAAGGCGGCGCATTAGAAATAGGGCGTGCCAGTACCACCTCGGTGGTTGTTAGCTGTATTATGATACTTTTTGCAGATTATGTGCTGGCAGCTATTTTCCTGTAAATGCCACGCCTTAAAGTGGGCTACAAATTTTTCCTTTAGATAAAGCCGCAACCTCGCATTAGTTGCCCAGCGGAAAAAAAAAGTACAAGAGTGCGACGCAACCAAAGCTGCATAGCAGCAATACTGCCTGGCTCAAAAAAAATAGAGCTTGTACTACTGATCTTTAAAGACTTAACGGCAATAACTTGATCAACCGCTCAAGTCTTCAACCAATCAACCTTTTAATGCTTCATCTACCCTGCTGTTATCCATTCTGCAGAAGCGGCTATAGAGTTTTTCGTAAAGTGGAACAATTTTACCGATGTCGAAATTTAACGCCTGCTGGTAAGCGCCCTCTTTCATCTCTGCAAGCAGTGTTTCATTGCTCAGCAGGTCAATGGCGTGGCGGCTCATGGTAGCAACATCGCCAAGGTTGGCTGTATAACCTGTTTTGCCGTTAATATTTATTTCGGGCAGACCGCCGGTGTTGGTGCTTATTACGGGCACGCTTGCGGCCATCGCTTCCAGGGCTGCAAGACCAAAACTTTCATATTCCGAGGTGAGCAGAAACAAATCTGATACCAGCAGTATTTCTTCAATCTGTTCCTGCTTGCCTACAAAACGTACATCATCGTGCAGGCCCAATTCCTTTGCAAGTTCTTCGGTGGCAGATCTTTCGGGGCCATCGCCTATCATCAGTAGTTTGGCGGGCATTTCTTTTCGTACGCCGGCAAAAATTTTAATTACATCATTGACCCTTTTTACCTTTCTGAAGTTAGAAGCATGCACCAAAATCTTTTCACCCTTTGGCGCAATTACCTGACGAAATGCATCGATGGGTTTTTTACTGAAACGTTTTACATCTACAAAATTGTAGATCACTTCAATCTCTTTGGTGATCTTAAATGAGCGGAAAGTTTCTTCGCGCAGGTTATTGGAAACGGCGGTAATGGCATCGCTTTCATTAATGGAAAATGTAACAACGGGTTCGTAGGTTTTGTCCTTACCTACCAGCGTTATATCGGTACCATGCAGGGTGGTAATAAATGGTATTGTTCTGCCACTCTTCTGTACAATTTGCTTTGCCATGTAGGCTGCAGATGCATGTGGTATGGCGTAGTGAACGTGCAGCAGGTCCAGATCGTGGTTGTTGATAACATCTACCATTGTGCTTGCCAGCGCTATCTCGTAAGGCGGATAATCGAACAGCGGATAAGTAGGCACCCGCACTTCGTGGTAGTAAATATTGGCATTAAAAACATTCAGCCTTACCGGTTGCTGATAGGTAATAAAATGAACACTGTGGCCTTTATCTGCAAGGGCTTTGCCCAGTTCAGTTGCAAGTACACCACTTCCGCCAAAGGTTGGATAGCAAACAATCCCGATACGCATGCTGCAAGATTTTTAGATGGGCAAAGTAACAATCATTTTTTCAATGGGCTGCGCCTTTCATCTAATCCCGAAAAGAAGCAACATTTAGTTAACTTAAAGTGGAATTTTTTTGAACCCGGCTATAGAATAGGAATGAAGCTTTTGTTGCGTCGCACTCTTGTGC
>JBBRDW010000101.1:0-17125 GCA_038203525.1 Chitinophagales bacterium
GCTCAAAGCCAGGTAATGCAACAAAAGGCGGTATGGACAACCATAAGCATACCGCAATTGAAATGCTGGGTTTGTAAAGAAAAATTAGAAAATTTTTTACTTACGGAGAAAGGCCCAAATGATGATGCAGGAATAATGAAATGGACCATTAGCCTGGGAGCAGCAACATTGCGTATTCAGTATGTTCCGGACAGGATTACGCTGGATTACATTCGTGTAGCAATAAATAACGCTGGCTTCGATGCAGACAGCACCAAAGCTACGCCGGAAGCTTATCAAGATCTTCCTCCATTGTGTAAACGTAAAGAAGACGGTGGCGGCCCACAAAAGGGCAAGCCCTGTAATATTGACCCAAAATTTCAATAATGCACGGATATAATTTTTGCATCAAAAAGGTATTGCCCTGCGATGTAGAGGTATTGCGTGAATTAAGTATAGCAAGTTTCAGAGAAACTTATCATGCCCATAACACCAAAGTAGACATGGAACTGCACAACGACAAACATTTTAACTTAAGGCAGTTGCTTGGCGAAATTGAAGATAAGGGAAACTGGTTTTTTATTGCTGAAGTTGATAATATTCCGGCGGGTTATATTAAACTCAGAACCTCGGAACGGCCGGCGTCTTTGCAAGGTTTAAAGCATATTGAACTGGAAAGAATTTATGCTTTAAAACGCTTTCAGGGAGCGGGATTGGGCAAGTTATTATTACATAAATGTATAGATACCGGAATAAAAAACGGCTACGAGGTTCTATGGCTGGGTGTTTGGAAACAAAACGAAAAAGCGATTGCATTTTATACAAAACAGGGATTTTCAATTTTTGCTGAACACACTTTTATTTTAGGTAAGGATCAGCAATCTGACTGGCTGATGAAAAAAGCGCTGAACCCCTGAATTGATTAGCTGTAATGATTTCTTTAAGTATTTCTGAAATATGGTTAGACTGTTCCATAACCATTAGATGGCCGGCGTTCTTTAAGCTGTAATGAGCACTGATATTTTTATGGGGCAATACCAAATCATGGGTACCATGTATGTGAAAAATATTACCAGGTACAATTATGTTATCCCAGTTAAGAATAGCGGAAATTGCCCACCTGTTAAATTCGGGGTTACTGTTTTTAATTAGTTCTTCATAAACTTTTATATTCCTTGGGTCTTTTAGCCCAAAAAGCCATTTCATTTTAAGCATTAGCCATTTGTGCACAACACCAGGTGCAAGTTTTTGCAGTGCGATATATTTTCCTGTTTTGTAGTATGCAGGAATTTCGTGTTTAGTTTTAGCTCCGGATAGCACGATTACTTTTAAAGCAGGAAATTTTTTGGCAATTTCCGTAGCAAGCATACCTCCAAACGATAATCCGACCACCACCGCATCATCAGGTATAAAAATATCTTTTATTCGTTGAGCATATTGGTTGAGGGCTTCGTTTTTATTTGGTTTAATCCAGTCAATAAAAACCGGCTCGCAATAAGCCAAGTCTAGAAATTGAAAAACAGTTTTATCTGCACCCAGGCCCGAGAGAAAAAAAACTTTCATAGCTTGCAAATGTAAACCTTAGCGCTAATCTTATTGAAGATGGGATATTATTAAAATAAAAAAGCACCAAGTTTTACATTAGTACCTGCCGAAGCCTGTATTCCTGCTAACCTGATGCTTTTTGAGTTGCATCTCTGCTGACGGCAAACTTTTGATTTTTCTAAGTGCTTAATCTTGTTAAAGGACTTTGGCTCTTTCGAAATTTCGCATGTCTGCTTTCAATTTTCCTGCTACCCTTGATTAACTTCTTTCGTCTACCAAAACTTTAGCTTCTTTTCTGTTGCATCTGTCGTTTTACAGACTTCTGCTTCTTAAAATCAGCTTCTTTCTGATTTCAGATTGATGCTTCTCAATTATAAAGTGAAGTTATATTGCAAATTATCCGATTCCAAATTTTTAGCATCTTTGTTCTTCACCCGTTTTGCACCTGTGAATGCACATTTGTTTGCGAAAAAGATCTGGCACCACACGATAATTTTAGAGACAGTAACCAGGAATAAAATAAAAAAGCACCAAGTTTTACAAGGTACAAACCGAAGCCTGCACGCCTGCTAACCCGATGCTTTTGTGAGTAACGTTCATTCTCTTGTCAATTTTTGTTTCTCAATACATGCTTCATCTTGTTAAAGGATTTCAGCACCTAGAAAGCCACATAAACTGCATCAAAAAATCCTGGTTCTCTTGAGTAGTTTCTTTCTTCATTCAAATTTTATGTTACTTTTTAGTAGCTTCTGTCTGTTTAAGGACTTCCACCACTGCAAGGTAACTTCTTTCTGATTTCAGATCGTTGCCCCTCAATTGTAAAGTGAAGGTATATTGATGAGTTTCTTTTTCCAAATATTTATCGCCTTTGTTCTACACCCGTTTTGCACTTTATAATGCACATTTTTTTGCGAAAATCTCTTTGAGTTTATCCTATTGAAACAAGGTAATAGCTTTTTCTGCCTTTTTGTATCAGAAGGTATTTACTATGGAGCAATAGGGTACTATTGATTATCATTTGTGTATCTTCTATCTTATTGCTGTTAATACTTATACCTCCATTCTGTATCATTTTTCTTGCTTCGCCTTTGCTGGGGAAAATACCGCTGTCAGCAAGAAAACTCACTATATCGGTACCGTGTTTAATTTTCGCAGCATCATAAGCAAATTTTACAATACCATCCATATTTTCAAGGTCTTCCTCACTTAAAGTTCCAGCTGTTGCATTCTGGTTACTGAAAAGTTTTTCGGTTGTTTCAATAGCTTTATTGTATTCTTCATCGCCATGCACAAAAACTGTTATTTCTTTAGCCAGCTTTTTTTGAAGTAATCTTTTTGATGCATCTTTCCCGTGTTCAATAATCAGGCTTTCTATTTCTTCTTTCGAAAGAAATGTAAATATTTTTAGCCATTTTTTGGCGTCGTCGTCAGCCGCATTCAGCCAGAACTGATAGAAAAGAAAGGGCGATGTTTTTTCAGCATCCAACCACACATTTCCTTTTTCCGATTTTCCAAATTTGCCACCGTCAGATTTGGTTAGTAACGGGCAGGTAAACGCAAAAGCTTCTCCACCGGCTTTGCGCCTCACCAGTTCAGTTCCGGTAGTAATATTCCCCCATTGATCGCTGCCACCCATTTGCAGTTTGCAGTTGCAGTTTGCGTAAAGCCAATAGAAGTCATAACCCTGAATAAGCTGGTAAGTAAACTCAGTAAAACTGATGCCCGTTTCACCTTCAATTCTTTTTTTCACACTTTCTTTAGCCATCATGTAGTTAACCGTAATATGTTTGCCTACATCGCGTATAAAGTTAAGAAAGCTCATTTCTTTAAACCACTCGTAATTATTTACCATTATGGCGGCATTCGGCTTGGCCTCATCAAAGTCGAGAAATTTTTCTAGCTGTTTTTTTACACCGGCCTGGTTCTTAAGCAACACTTCTTCGCTCAGCAGGTTTCGTTCTTCATTTTTACCACTGGGGTCGCCAACCATGCCGGTGGCGCCGCCAACAAGTGCATACGGTTTATGACCAGCTTTTTGCAAATGAACCAACAAGAGTATGGGCACCAAACTTCCAATATGTAAACTTTCAGCTGTAGGGTCGAAACCAATATAGCCCGAAGTCATTTCTTTTTGCAGTTGTTCTTCCGTGCCCGGCATTATGTCCTGCACCAGTCCCCGCCATTGCAATTCTTTTATAAGGTTCATGCCGAAATATTTGCGCAAAAGTAAGAGAATGTATGAATGTGAACATACGTGAATATGCCAACATCGCAAGGTGCAAAAAAATTCAACTAAAAATGCCAATTATATTGCATGTGGTCAGGGTTTCATCCTGGCATTGGTACATTATTTTGGGCCGGGCATTTGTAGTGCGATGCATCGTTCCTTGCGTCGCACTCTTGTACAGTGAAGCAATGATGAGCTTTTAGCTGGGACCTTAAGCATACCATTTGTTGCCAACAGCACAAGGCCGGCAGCCGGCAGCTTGTTGCCCATTGTTCTGAACGTACAAGGGAGTGACACAACAGGTGCTGAATAAAGAACTGATGCCGGTAACAAAATGATTCTTCCGTAATTATTTCTGAAAATCAATTACAGTAAAGATTTGCATTCCGGTTACTGTGGTTATGTATATTTGTTCGGATACGGATATCTATGGTATCTCAAACTTTGTATGACCAAGAAATTATTTAATATTATTTTGTTGCTGGCGTTTTTGCAGGGCGCCAAAGCTCAATTGTATAATAATGAGTGGATCAATTATAACAACACTTACTATAAATTTAAAGTGGGCCCGTTTGGCTATGATGCAGGAGGAACTTCGATAAAAAAAGGCACCGTTCGCATAACACAAACAGCGCTGGCAGCTGCAGGTTTGGGTAGTACACCATCGGAGCAGTTTCAATTGTGGAGAGATGGGAGTGAAGTTCCCATTTATATTTCTGCTTCCTCAACTATTTTACAGCCGGGCGACTTTATTGAATTTCGTGGTGAAATTGCAAATGGTAAAACCGATAAAGCACTTTACCGGGATAGTAGTTTTCAAATAAGTGATTACTGGAATCTTGAAACTGATTCTGCTGCATATTTTTTAACAGTTAAGCCAGCAGGTAATAACAAACGTATTGTAGATGCAGCCAACAATACAAGCTTCGTAAATATTGCGCCCGAAAAGAATTTTAAATACACTGTAGGCAGATATTATAAGGGTTACATTAATGAAGGTGATGGCATATTTGCAGAGCAGCGTTTGTATTCTTCATCTTACGAAACAGGGGAAGGCTTTACAAGCAGGCCGGTTAGAAATAACAACTCTTATCTCGGCCAGGGCCAGATGCCCCAAACTTTTGCTCCGCTCTATGCGGATAAAAGCCGCCCAACAATGTGTGCAGTTTTTAATATGGTAGGTAATGGACCCAATGAAAGGAACATAAAAATTTTATTAAATAATGATTCGTTGGTGCAGGTATCGATGGGTTATTTTTATACACAAAAACTTGCTGTAGATAACATTGATGTTAACCGTATAAAAAATGACTCGGTAACTTTTATTATCCAGAATCTTTCTGAAATACCTGAAGATGAACTAAAAGTAGCGACTATAGAATTGCAATATCCCAGGCTTTTTAATTTTGGCGCAGCCAGTGATTTTGAATTCGATATTGCAGCTTCTGATACTGGCAGGTATTTAAAAATAGCCAACTTCAGCAAAGGCAGCGGCAATGCCATTTTATATGATTTTTCAAATAATAAAAGATATGTTGCCGATACCACCGCAAAAGATACCCTGCAGTTTTTTCTGCCATCGTCAAAAACAATTTATCATTTGGCTTTGATAAGGAGCGATGGCATAATTATAAAAACCATCAGTTCACTGGAATCAAAACAGTTTATTGATTTTTCAAAAGCGGACAATCAGGGCAATTACCTTATCATTTCAAATCCACTTATTTATGGTACGGGTACCAACAACTATGTTCAGCAATATGCCAATTACAGAAGCTCTGACAGCGGCGGAAGTTTCAACGTAAAAATTACAGACATACATGAATTGGAGGACCAGTTTGCCTATGGCATAACGATGCATCCATTATCGATCAAGAATTTTCTGCGTTATGCCAGAACAGTTTTTACTGAACCACCGGCTGATGTTTTTCTCATAGGCAAGGGCGTAACTTATTCTGGTTACAGACCAACGTACAGCACAAATTCTTTAACAGCTAAAATAAACCTGGTGCCTGTTTTTGGAAGCCCCGGTTCTGATAATTTATTGAGTTCTGAAGACTATGATCCTTACCCTGCAACCCCAATTGGACGACTTTCTGCAGTTTCACCCGAAGAAGTAGGTACCTATCTTAAAAAAATAAAAGAATATGAATCGGCCCAGCGGGATACTTCACAAACCTTAGCCAGCAAAGGATGGATGAAAAAAATAATTCAACTGGCTGGAGCAAATGACCTTTCTGTTGCCTCTAGTGTTGACAGTGCCCAAGCCCGGTACAAAACAATAATCAGCGATACATTATTTGGCGGCGACGTAAAAACATACAGCAAATCAATTGACCCCAATGCCTATCCAAAGAAATTACAAAGCTTTACAGAAGAATATAACAACGGCAGTGCTTTGCTTGAGTATTTTGGCCATTCCTCAACAACAGGTATTGATTTCAATTTAGACAATCCTGCTGCTTATACCAATAAAGGTAAATATCCTGTGTTTATTGTGAATGGCTGCCTTGCCGGAAATATTTTTGACTACGATGTAAATCGCTTAAATCTCAGGTCTTCATTTTCCGAAAAATTCGTATTGGAACCTGAACTTGGATCAATTGGCTATCTGTCTACAACCAGCTATGGCGTTGTACGTTATCTGGATATTTTTACTGAACAGTTTTACAGGTCAATCACTTCCTCAGAATATGGAAAAGGTTTTGGGCAGGTTACCCGCGATGCAATAACCAATGCGTTAAATGCTACGGAAGATATTGATTTTTATAAAAGGATGCATGCAGAGCAGTATACTTTTCATGGCGACCCCGCATTGAAAATGAATTCTTTTTCCTTGCCTGATTATATTATTGATTCTTCACTAATAACAGTAACGCCCGGTTATATTACAGTGGCCGACGATTCGTTTACCGTTAAAACTGTTATCTATAATTTGGGCCGGGCAACCAAGGACTCCATACACTTTACTTTACTTAGAAAATTCCCGGATGGTAGTACCAGTGTTGCCTACAGTAATAAATTACCGGTAATTAAAAGTGTGGATTCTGTTCTAATTAAACTCCCGATTGTTGGCAACAGAGATAAAGGACAAACTACGCTAACAGCGAATATTGATAATGATTTACAGGAACCGGAATTAAATGAACAAAATAATGCCGCTTCAATAAATATTAATATATCGGGAGCAGATTTATTGCCAGTGAGCCCGTATAATTACGCAATTGTGCAGGCTGATACGGTTACCCTGGCAGCATCTACCGCATATTCGTTTGCTCCTTTAACGCAGTACGTTATGGAGTTGGATACTACTGCGCTTTTTAATTCACCTATAAAAATTGCAGTTCAAAAAATTGCATCTGGTGGGTTGGTTGAATTTAACAATATACCCTTGTTACTTAATAACACAGTTTATTACTGGAGGGTGGCAGAAGATAGTGTAGACAGGCACTGGAACAATTTTTCATTCATACATAAAAGCTTTGCCACCACTGGTTTTGAACAGGCTCACTTTTATCAGCACACCCAATCAACATTTAGTGGCTTGCTACCCGATTCTGCTTTGCGAAATTTTAAATTTGCCCCTGATGTTTCAAATATTTTTGTAACCCAATCCATATATCCAACCAGCGGCACAGAAGATGCTCAATTCAGTATTTCACTAAACGGTACGTACATTACATGGAGTGCCTGTGTTGGTAGCTCTATAATATTCAATTTGTTCGATCCGCTTACATTTAAACCTATACTAAATACAACGTTGCCATATCACTCGGGTGAAATATGTGACTCAATGCGCCGATACAATTTTGAATACAGCACACAAACTTCATCTACAAGAAAAGACGCTATGGATTTTCTGGATTATCATGTTCAGAATGGGTTTTATGTGGTTGCAAGAAAGGTTTATGATCAGGGTGATGCAGACTGGGCACCAACCGTATGGACCAAAGACACCGCTTTGTATGGCCATAATAATTCCTTGTATCACCGCCTTAAAGATCAGGGTACTCCAATAGATTCCTTCACTTTTCCGCGAACCTTTATTTTTATTTTTAAGAAAAATGGCAGCACTTTGTTTAAGCCAATATCTATTTTATCAAAAGGTTTGTACGACAGGATAAGCCTTTCTAAAAATATTACTACTTACGATACTGCCGGTACAATTACATCACCGCTATTTGGGCCAGGTGCATCCTGGCATACCGTTCATTGGTATGGCGCGGCGGAAAACGATAACAATATTTCATCACTTGATATAATTGCAGTAGATAAAAACGGCAAAGATTCTGTCTTTTTTAATGCAGATACCAGCCAGCACGAAATTGATATTTCAACAGTTGATGCTGTTCTTTTCCCTTATACCATGCTGCGTTTACATACACAGGATTCAATAACCTTAAAACCCTGGCAGTTGCTGGATTGGAATGTTGAGTTTGACCCGGTTGCCGAAGGTGCAATTGATGCAAGTGAAGGAATTAATATTCCCGATACGGTTAGTTTTAATCATAATGTGAATATCGCTTACGATACTTTGCAGGGTTCTGTTGTCTTCAAAAACATTAGCACCACAGCGTTCACACCACTTAAAATAAACCTGGTATTATACGATGCATACAATGTGGCACATCCGTATCAGGTACCCCGTACAAATGCACTACCTGCCGGCGATACATTACAGGTTTTTTTCTCGGTAAATATTGCGGATTTACCCGCTGGAACCTACAATCTTTTTCTCGAAGTAAATCCCGAAAATGAACAGCCCGAGCAATACCATTTCAATAATTTCCTCTACAAATACATCATAGTTGAACGTGAAATTATTTTGCCCGTACGCCTGCTTTCATTTACCGCGAAGCCACTAAACAAAACTGTCTCGCTTAACTGGACAATTACGGAAGAGCAAAATGTATCCAGGTATATAATAGAGTTTAGTGGCGATGGTCGATCATTTATTGGGATTGGAAATGTTCCCACCACATTCTTCAATAGTCCAGTAAAAACATACAATTTTATTCATACCAATCCTGTTTCGGGTAAAAATTATTATCGCATAAAAATGATGGATCAGGATAGCAAGTTTTCCTATTCCCCAATCCGGATGGTTGTTTTTGGCAACAGCACAGTAACCGTTTTTCCCAATCCTTTTAAAGATCGGTTGAACATTACCATAAACGCAGAGCGTAACCTGCCGTCAACTGTGCGCTTGTACGATGTTGCAGGTAAACAGTTTCTAGAGCAAAAATTCAATACAAGCACTACGCTAAATCTCTCCAAACTTGCAGCGGGTATGTATATTGTACAGGTAAATGATGGGCTGCAGTTGCTTTCTTTCAAGGTATATAAGCAGTAAATTTTTTTGGGCCAGGCAGCACAATAAATATTGAGCTTCAGTTGCGTCGCACTCTTGTACGTTCGGAGGTTCTATGATCAGTTCACAAGTTCCAAAGTTCAAGGGTCTTATAATACGGTCCTGCATATAACCAGCGACCTCTGGTACACGTGAACCCCTAGTGCTTAACTTACTAAAAGTACAAATGTGCGACGCAACGAAAGTTTGATAAAAGTAATGCAGTCAGGCTAATAAACTATATTGGATATCTATATATTCTTTGTAAATATTATTAAATATCTGAAGGCCCATTTCCACTGAATTCTATATTGAGTAATGCAGGCACAATAAAATATTTTCTGCCATTCTTTTTTTTGAAAACCACGTGCTACACTTAGCGGTGCATCGTTTTTTACTAGAAAAGAGGAAGAGAAAATTTTGGTAAGCCAACGGATAGAATGATAAGCGACTGTGTTTCGCTGCAAATCGTTTATAAAAAAACCAATGGTACAATTTTCTTTCATCCATTGCAACTGTCTTACTAAATGTTCTTCTGTAAAATGATGGCAAAAAAGACTTGAAAAAATAATATCTGGCTTTCCTTGAAATTGCACTTTGCTGTAATCGCTTGTGATCCAAGTGGTGCAATTTTTAAGGGTGGTATTTTGCTTTGCAAATGCAGTACATTCCTGTTTTATATCAATGCCTATGCAAGTGATTTTGATATTATTCTTATTACACCATTTTGTTATTGCCGCAAGATTATCACCACCGCCGCAACCTATTTCGCAAACAGAAATTGTCTGCCGGCCTGCAGCGAGTTTTTGTATACCGTTAATAGTGATAGAATGCCCACCCAGCATCGTGTTTATGAAGTTTAACTCCTGCATATTCCTTTTAATATCTTCAAAAGGAATATTATCATCGTCCAGTAATTCTTTGGTATATGATCGTTGCTTAAGATTCATTTTTTTGATGCAAGAAATGTTTCCATTGTTAGCCCGGGACCAAATGCAACACCGAATATATTTGATCCCGTTTGCATTTGCTGCATCATGTCTTTCAATACAAATAATATGGTAGGCGAAGACATATTTCCATATTTTGATAATACTGTTCTGGAGAAACAAAGATCATCTTTTTGTAAGCCTAATTTTTGCTCTATTACCTGTAATATTTTTTTACCGCCGGGGTGAATGCACCAGTGGGTAATGTCTTTCTTGGCTACTTGATGATGGTTTAAGGAGGCAGTCACCAATGCATCGATGTCTTCTTCTATAAGTTGTGGCACATAGCCGCTAAGCTTCATAAGAAAGCCTTTGCTGTTCAGCTCCCAGCTCATGGCACTTTTACCCCTAAATTCCACCTGCGAATAAAACCCTTTAAGCGAAATGCTGCCGGAAGTTTTAATTTTATTGGAGACCAGCACTGCGGCGCTACCATCTGCAAATAATAAACTGCTTGCAGCATTATCGGGTGTGTACTCTTTTTGAAAATGAAGTGTACATAATTCTGTATCGGCAATAACTACATTGGCAGAAGGCGTTGTATCGCATATCATTTTTGCCAGCTTTAGTGCATGAATAGCTGCGTAACACCCCATAAAGTTTACTGACGTACGAAAGATATTTGGCGACAGGTCAAGTGCTTCTACAATTTGGAGATCCAGGCCTGGAGCGCTCATGCCGGTGCAGCTTACAGTAATTAGATGCGTTATATCCTTTGGTTTAATAAAGCCATCAATACATTGGTTTACGGCAGACAATGATAAGCTTAATGCCTCCCGGTCAAATATCTTCATGCGTTCTTCGAGAGATGGAAAACATCTTCCGTTTTCATTTGGGATAAAGGTCCATTCATCCCTGGGTAGGCTGTAATCTTCCACTACAGAATATCTTGTTTCTATACCACAGTGATTATATAAAAAGGAAAGTTTTCTTTTTTCTCTTTCATCTAATCCATAGGTATGCGACATCAAGTGAATAATCTCGTTTTGCCTGTGACAATAAGCAGGCAGAGCGGTAGCTATGGAAATAATTTCACCCAATTTGTTGTAGTATTATTAATGTTATAAATGCAAGATTAGTACAAGTACCTGCAAGCAGGTTCATGCGCATTGTATTTTTAAAATCTGCGGCATTTTCATTTTTCCATACCTGCAGCAGCCAGCGTATAAAATATACGATAACGGGTATAAAGAAGATTTGTAAAATAAAAAATGACGATAGGTTGTTTGAAAGGTTGTAATAAAGAAAAAGAATTGAGAATGCGATGCCATACATGCCTGCACAGAAAAAAAAAGTACCCATTTTGCCCAGAAGCATACTAATCGTTTGTACGCCGTCTTTTGAATCACTTTTGTGCTGATAGATTTGTGTAATAGGGTAGAATCCACCGATAAGGAAGGCCGCTGCCAGTAGACCCTTTAATGGAATTTGACTGCCTCCGTTTTTGTCAGCTGCCATGTAAACCATAGCAAAAACCAGCGCCCCCTGGTTTAAAATAACGGTAAGGTAACCCATAACAGGATAACGCTTCAAACGAATGCCACGGTAACTATACATCCGTGAGCATAATGTATAAAAAATATAGCTCAATGCAAATTGCCAGGAAATAAACAAAGACAGTAGTGAACCGGCAATATCCATGAGAATGGTTGCATAAAAAAGTTCAATTGTTGGCTGTAATGGGTTTTCTACGCCGCCAATACTTTCTGTATCGCGGTCCATAAAACTGTTATAGCCATTACTTGCAGGGTATAGCAAACCATGAATTAATGCAAATGCAAGAATAGTGTTTGCCCAATTAATAGCTGCAACGAAACTTAATGCAAAGAAGAATACAGGCATTAAAAAATAAGAGAACGGAAAACGCAAAAGTTGTATAGTGGAGCGGTTAGGCAAAAAATTTATTTTGAAAATAAAATATAAGTCAAATTACTGCTTCGGTCAAACATCATAAAAGTAATTAATAATCAACAATGTTTAGGTAAATATAAAAGGAGCGTTGTGTTAGGCGCTCCTTTTATTATTTGGGGTTTAAAACAAGAATTTTTTGATCCAGACTATTAATCTCCCTTCAGCTTTTGTTGTGTCACTCACTTGTACACTTTGTTCTTTATGGAGCAACAATACAAAGACTCGTTCAAAACAGTATGGTCGATTCTATAAAATTTATGCTGCTTTTTAGTTCCCTTGCGCTGTTTTAAGTTTATCCTTAAACACCTTTTCAAATTTCTCCACCTTTGGAACAATTACAAACCTGCAATATGGTTGTGCCCCATTGCTGTTAAAATAATTCTGATGATAGTCTTCAGCGGAGTAAAAATTTTTAAAAGGTTCAATTAGTGTAACAATCGGGCCATTAAATGCACCACTTGTATTCAATGCTTCTTTATAAAGTTCTGCCTTTTCTTTTTGTTCGGCTGAATGATAAAAAACTGCGCTTCTGTACTGAGTGCCCACATCGTTCCCCTGTCTGTTCAGCGTGGTTGGATCATGCGTTTTCCAGAAAACTTCCAGCAATTCGTCAAAAGTAATAACGGTCGGGTCGTAAATGATCTGGCAACATTCTGCGTGGCCGGTTGTTCCTGTACATACTTCTTCATAAGTGGGACTAACTACTCCGCCGCCACTGTACCCACTCATTACTTTTGTAACTCCCTTCAGTCTTTGGAAAATTGCTTCGGTGCACCAGAAACAGCCGGTAGCAAAAGTGGCTGTATCGGTCTTTACACCGGGTGTTGTTCTATCTTCAATTATGTCCATTGTTTGACTTTTATGTTCCGCACAGGATGTAAGGGATAAGATGCTTATAAATACACCTCCCAACCAGTTAATCATATTCATAGATTTTGTTTGTGCTCTCATACCTGCAAATAACTTTTGTTTTTTTGCATATACAAGTTAATTAACATTTTTATTGTGTTTTAACTCCGGCAATTAGTTTAACAATTATTAAAAACTTAAAGCAGCTAAATTAAACTATCTGCAAATTTTTTTTTATTGCTAACGGCTTTGCAAATCGCTTTTTGTAATCCAAATGGAAGCGAAATTCTTTGATACCCACACAAACGCATGGCAATTGATGATATTGGTGGCTACAGTACAAGAGTGCGACGCAACGGAAGCTTGATTTCTGGTGTAATGCCAGGTAAATAATTTTCTTAACCTCAGTGGCAGTAATAACGTAATGTTGTTTTTTGCCTTACAGAACAATTCGGCCGAAAGGGTTAAAGAATATTTAATTGCGTGGGAAGAGGGTTAAATAAAAAAAGGTGATCGTAATAAAACGGTCACCTTTTTTATAATCGGCTTTTATTTAAAACTCAAAAGGTAATGTTACTGTCGTTGTTACGCCGTTAATAGTCAAATCAGCCTGGTCATCGCAATTATCTCTGCCGGTTGAACCATAATTAATATGCCATGGATCTTGATTGGTAAAGGTAACGTCTATCTGTCCTTTTACGATGAAAGCACAATAATTATAAATTAAAGGATTTGCATCATCTATAGTTGCGACCCACTGATACGGCACGCCGCCTTTCATTTCATCTCCGGTTTGCGTACCCGAAACCCTAAAGAAGCCATCCGGGAAACCTGGATAGCCCGGGCCATCATCTTTTTTTACAATTCTCCTATATCCGCCATAAATAATGTAATCTCCATTGGTCTGAATCACTTTTTTATCCTTTTGCGTAATTCTGTAAACATCATGTGGGTAAGCAGTTTCGCGTGTATGGGCTATTTTCTGTTTGCCTTCAATCTTTACACCATTGTAATAAAAATTATCATAAGTGGTGGTGGCGCTGCTGCCCAGGAGAGACATGTCACCGGTATACAGTGTTATTAGTTTTCCGCTTCTCGTAATTCCATTGCTGGTACAACCTGTACCCCAGTCAATGGTAACTGTATGTGGATATACATCAGCAGAGGGGTTATAGGTTGTAACAGGAGGACAGCTACCAAGTAATGCCTGATCAGCAGATGCATATTCCGGGTTAATGACAAGAGCAAACTGTTCTGCATCTGCTACATTGATAAAACTCGCCGATGCAGCCAAACCGGTAAGTTTTTGCAGGTCGGTTGTGGTGGCACTTTGAACAGCTTTTGTTTGCACATTTTTCTGGCATGCTGTAAGGCCAACGCTGGTGATTAAAATCGCCGGTAAGATACCCGGTAAGATTGATTTAATTTTCATAGATTGTTAATTTAAAAATTATCGAAATGTACGTGAATCGGCTTAAAGCTGTTTCGCATAACTTCAACAAATGTAATATTAAGCTTCCACATTGCTAAATGTTTCGTTGGTAATCTTTCTGTTGATTAACGAATTTTTATACTTAAACCTGCGGCGAAAAGCTATTATTTTGTCTTATTATGAAAATTTACGGGTCAAATAATCCAAAACCTAGCGATCAGGTCTGATAAATAGATATTTTCAACTTTTAAAAGCTGACGAATGAAAAATAATTTTTTAAAATATACGGCAATGTTACTAACTCTTACTGGCATTATATCCTGCGAATCTAAAAGTCAGTATGTAACCGCAAACGAGGGGAAAAGTCTTTTATGGGAAGTAACCGGAAATGGCCTTAAAAATCCTGTTTATCTTTACGGAACGATGCATCTTCTTTGTGCGAATGACGCTGTTTTAAGCACGAATCTTAAAACAATTATCAATTCTGCCGATGAAATTTATTTTGAAATTGATATGGATGATTTGGGCCAGATACTGAATGGTTTTAGCATGGGTACCATGAAGAACGATACAACGCTTACTGATCTTTATACACCGGATGAGTATGAACGAATTAAGGATTTTTTTATTTCTCACGGAATGGGTATGCAACTACAGGTTTTTACCAAAATGCAGCCCATGCTTATTTCTGCCCTTGTTTACCAGGCCGTTCTGCCCTGTGCAGCCACGGAGGGTATTGAACTAAGCATTATGCAGGTTGCACACGATGCAAAAAAAGAAATTAAAGGCCTGGAAACTGCTGCTTTTCAAGCTTCTGTTCTTGAAACAATACCTTATAATGTTCAGGCAAAAGAATTGCTGTACAGTATTGATAATATTGATTCTACAGCATTAGAATCTGTAGAAATGGCCAAGCTTTACAAAGAGCAGGATGTAGAAAAACTGCTGGAGTTTACCTTAAAAACCGATGGCGGAACCACCACAGAAGTTCAGGACGTAATGATTAACCAGCGCAACACTAACTGGGCACAACAATTTCAAAAAATTACTCAAGATAAAAGCTTGTTGATAGCTGTAGGAGCCGGACATTTAGGTGGAAAAGCAGGGCTGCTAAACCTTCTTAAACAAAAAGGCTACCTTCTGAGGGCAATAGAAAATTAGCAACCCTTTACACAATATGCAAAAGGTTGCCAAATAATTTAAAATCTTTCAAGCCCGGAAAAAAAGAAAGCACCTTCTATTTCCGCATTTTCATCGCTGTCGCTGCCGTGAACGGCATTTTCGCCAACAGAAGCTGCAAAATTTTTACGTATGGTTCCTTCTTCTGCCTGGGCAGGGTTTGTTGCGCCAATTAATTTTCTAAAATCGGCTACGGCATTTTCTTTTTCAAGAATGGCGGCTACTATTGGGCCGCTGCTCATAAACTCAACCAATTCGCCATAAAAAGGTCTGGCCTTATGTACTTCATAAAACGCACCAGCCTGATCGATGGTGAGTTTCGTCCATTTCATTGCTTTAATTGAAAATCCGCCTTTAATAATCTGGTCTAAAATGGCGCCGGTAAAGCCTTTGCCTGTTGCATCGGGCTTAACCATGGTAAATGTTCTGTTACTCATAATCATTTTTATTAGGCGGCAAAAGTAAGGTTAACAAATTACACCGCCTTCTAATGACAATGTAAATTTATTGTTAGTTACACGGAAATTTTATGGTTCCGGCTTTTGTTTTTCATGGCATCGCCTGTTGTGTCACTCCCTTGTACGGTTGGTTTTTTATTCAGCTTTTATCTCAGCGTAGATGGAAGCGAAGGTTGTTGAAGACAATTCTAACACCGGCCAAGAAACTTTAATGAAGTTAATATTCTGGTCCGGTGTCTGCAGGAAGCTATTATTCCGGTACATGTGGACAGGCACCGGGGTATCTCACTTTGCAGTTTGCTTGCAATGAATTTTATCTTTAGTCGCATCTTCGCTTCAATCTACGCTTCGATAAAAGCTCAATAAAATTATGCAGTACAAGAGTGCGACGCAACAGGCGATGCCATTTGCGATTAAGTTTGGTCAATAAAATGTATTTTTATTTAATACTGTAATAAACATTTGAATGAAGACTTTGGTTTGTAAAACTCCCGGTCAGTTTGAATACGAAGAGCGTAATGCACCTGAACCGAAGGACGGATATACTGTAATTAAAATAAAACGTATAGGTATATGTGGCACAGACCTTCATGCTTTTGAAGGCACACAGCCTTTCTTTAATTACCCGCGGATTTTGGGTCACGAGCTGGCAGGCGATATTGCTGAAACCCAAGGCGCAGAAGGCTTTGAAGTTGGGGAAGCCGTTACAATTATTCCTTACTTTTATTGCGGCACATGCATTGCCTGCCGCAACGGATTGGTTAATTGTTGTACCAGCATAAAAGTTTGCGGCGTACATATCGATGGCGGAATGGTGGAATATTTATCGGTACCTTCTTACGCATTGGTGCACGGGAATGCGATGGATTATGATGAGCTGGCGCTAGTAGAACCACTGGCCATTGGTGCGCATGGTATACGCAGGGCACACGTGCAGCCAAATGAATTTGTATTAGTGATAGGGGCAGGGCCCATAGGGCTTGGTACGATGGAGTTTGCAAAGATTGCCGGGGCAAAAGTAATAGCCATGGATATCAATGATACACGTTTGCAATACTGTAAAACTCATTTAAATATTGAAGATACCATTAACGCTTTATCTGACGATGTGATGGAGCAATTACTGCAAATTACCCATGGAGATATGCCCACGGTTGTAATTGATGCAACGGGGAATCAACGAGCTATAAACAATGCACTTCAATA
>JBBRDW010000102.1:0-16945 GCA_038203525.1 Chitinophagales bacterium
TTTTACTTCGGTAACTATATTCGTGTGCATTCCAAATTTTCGCTTCGGTAAAAGCCCAATAGAATTACAGAATGTACAAGCGTGCGACGCAACGGACGTTTGATGGTAGCAATGCAGTTTGGCGCATAAAAATACCCGCGAAAAATTGAGATGCGCCACCCTATATTCAGCAAAAAAAGACCACAAAGAACCATAGTGATTTTGAGAAATGTATTTCTCTGTGTACCTCCTCTTATCTGTGGCTCGTTATGGCAAAAAAATCTCCCTGAACAACAGGGAGATATCAATTATAAATTTATTTTATTGCTCAGCCACTTCGGCAGACAGCGGAACTTCCAAAGTAAAGGTGCTCCCTTTGCCCAAAATACTTTCAACACGTACTTTTCCTTTATGTGCATCGGCAATGGTTTTTACATAACTCATACCCAAACCGAACCCTTTTACATTGTGTATATTACCGGTATGTGCACGGTAGAATTTCTCGAATATTCTCTTGCTGGTTTCCTTGCTCATACCAATACCATTGTCTTCAAACTGAATTAGCAGCTGTTTGGTAGTGGCATGTGTGGTAATCCTTAACTGCAAAGGCTCGTTTTCTTTAGCGTATTTAATGGCGTTATCAATAAGGTTGGAAACAAGGTTACTAAAATGCGCTTCATCGCCGCTGATAATGTCTGTCTTTGCATTGAGTAGCAGGGTTGCCTTGCCGCCATTTTCCTGTAGCCGCAGATTAAAATTGTCAAGCACTTTGCGCAGCAGATCATGAATGTGTAAGGGCTGCATGCTCATACGAATATCCTGCCGGTCCATTAAGCCCGCCTGCAGAATTGTTTCTACGTGTTTGTTCATGCGCTTGTTTTCTTCTTTAATAATACCGCTGAAATACTGCATCTTCTCTTTACTTGCCTGTACTTTTTCATTCTTCATAGCATCTACTGCAAGCGATATGGTGGCAAGAGGCGTTTTAAGCTCATGCGTCATGTTATTGATAAAATCACTCTTTATTGCATTAAGCTTACGTTGGTTAAGAATCGTTTTTATGGCCAGGTAAAATGCGGCAATAATAATAAGGTTAAAGATGGCCGCGCCAATAATTATCCAAGTTATTGATTTCCAAACCTGCGTTTTAAAATCCGGTACTATTATAATCAGGTGCTCAAAACTCATCAACCCTTCCAGGTCGGTACCGCTTTCGGGTACTATGGGCAATACTTCTTTTCTGTTATGGACGGTATCAAAGGTTTCAAGTATAAAATTTTTTGACTGCAGTTCCATTGAACTGTATTGCTCGGCATTGGCGGTAATGGCAAATTCGAACCTAAAATTTTGCAGATCTTCCTTATCAAATGCATGCCTCAGCTTTTCGGCTATCTGTCTGTCTGTAAACTGCTCAGCAATGGTGGGTGGTTTCGAAATGCCGAAGGAGAAATTATCGGGCGCCAAACCCATGTCCCGTCTTCGCTGCAGCTTTAAAAACCTGCCAGACGAAGCCTGCTTGCCCAACTCTTGGGCAACAGAAAAACTGGCCCGGTCTACCTTGTAAATAAAACGCTCACTCTGCACCACCAGCAGGTTAGAGAACCATTGTACCTGTATAATTATGAGTCCAATAATTGAAAGCGCTGTAAGCAAACCTATAGCAGGAAAAATTTTTTTCATTGCCGCGAAATTATAAATTTAGCCCAGCGTTTAACCCGCATGGGTAATGTTTATCACGTTTTTAACGCGTATAAATATCAGCTTAAATTATTTTCTTTTCCAATAAAATAGTAATTTGTAGCATGACAGATATTTTACCAGGCGCCATATTAATAGCCGATCCCTTTTTAAAAGATCCCAATTTTTTGCGCACCACTGTTTTTGTATGCGATTATAATCCGCAGGGCTGTGTGGGTTTTGTAATCAACCGCAAAGAAGAAGCCGTAGTTGGCGACCTGGTAGAAGGCCTTGAAGATTGTAATTTTCCCGTGTACTATGGTGGTCCTGTAGAACTCAATACCCTCCACTTTCTGCACTGCTGCCCCGAGTTAATAACCGGCGGCATAGAAGTAACCAAAGGTATTTTCTGGGGCGGCAATTTTGAGGAACTAAAAATACTTCTCCAAAACAAATGGATCCGCGAAAACCAACTGCGCTTTTTTATGGGTTACAGCGGCTGGAGCGAGGGCCAGTTACAGGAAGAGCTAAACGAAAAAAGCTGGCTAACCACCAACGGCAACCCCAGCCTTGTTTTTCACGATAACACAACACTCATCTGGAAAGAAGCCATTAAACAATTGGGTGGCGAATACCTGCAGCTTATCAATTACCCCATAGACCCGCAACGAAATTAACATACCCGGAAGTTTTTTTGGGGCCCGGCGCCACCACTTTGGGCGTCTTTACTTGCGTCGCACTCTTGTACTTTTAGATAATTTATTCAGCTTTTATCGCAGCGAAAATCAATATTGTTTTATCTGTTTGTCGCCTCACCAACATCAGCAAGAAGAACCTTAATCATTTTGTATGCCTATGCGGGGAGACACTCTGACTTGGTTCGTGTCCGTAAAATAAAATAAAGATGCCCCGGTGCTTGCCCTCAGATTCCCTCTGCCCTAGCTAGTGTCCGTAAAATAAGATAAAGATGCCCCGGTGCGTGTCCTCACGCAACGGAATAAAACATAATAAGATTTGTGAAGACAAGAACCTCGGCAGAGAGAAACTTATTCAACAAGATCCAAAGGTCACATGTTCAAAAATTCCTGAAATAAAAAAACCAGGGAGAACTGGTGCCGGCGTTGGTCGCCTGACCAACATCAATCGCTTCAATCTACGCTGCGATAAAAGCCCCATAGAATTTCCGAACGTACAAGTGTGCGACGCAACCAAAGATTACCAAAGGGTTGAAGCCGGGCCCAAAAATTGCCTTTTGCTGTTGCTTTTCTGTTTTATTCTCTTAGCCTATATTTCCTAACTTCGCAGCCTTTAAAATTAAGGAACAACAAGGTGCAAGGTATGAGTGCAAAATACAGAGAGTTTTCGGGGCTAAACCTGCCCGCCATAGAGCAGGAAATACTGGCTAAATGGGCAGCCGAACGTGCATTTGAAAAAAGTGTGCAGCTGCGGGAAGGTGCTACACCATTCGTATTCTACGAAGGTCCGCCGAGCGCAAATGGTTTACCCGGCATTCACCACGTAATTTCCCGCACATTGAAAGATATGGTCTGCCGCTACAAAACCATGCAGGGTTACCAGGTAAAACGCAAGGGCGGCTGGGATACGCATGGCCTGCCCATAGAATTGGGTGTGGAAAAAGAACTGGGTATTACAAAAGAAGATATCGGCCGTAAAATTTCGGTGGAAGATTACAATAAAAAATGCCGCGAAGCCGTACTGCGCTATAAAGATAAATGGGATGACATTACCACGAAAATGGGTTATTGGGTTGATCTGAAGAACCCATACATTACCTTTGAGAACGACTATATAGAAACACTCTGGTGGATTTTAAGTGAGCTGTATAAAAAGGATTTGCTCTACGAAAGTGTGAGTATTCAGCCATATTCGCCGGCGGCTGGCACCGGTTTAAGTTCGCATGAACTAAACCAGCCGGGCACTTATAAAGACGTAAAAGATACCAGTGCTGTGGCAATGTTTAAAGCAGTACAAAATGAAAAAAGTCAGTTTCTGTTCGATGCTGCCGGTGATGGAGAGGTTTTCTTTTTGGCCTGGACCACAACGCCGTGGACGTTGCCCTCGAACCTTGGCTTAACCGTAGGGTCAAATATTGACTACGTGCTGGTAAAAACTTTTAACCCCTACACGCATCTACCAGTAAATGTTATTTTGGCGAAAGCCTTATTGGGTAAGTACTTTAAACCCGAAGGAGCCCATGGTGATTTTGAGGGATATTCAGACGGTATTAAATTAATTCCCTGGAAAATAACAGCCGAATTTAAAGGCAAAGACATTGAAGAATGCTGTTATGAGCAATTGCTGGCATACGAAGCCAACAAAGAAACAGGCGGAGATTCTTTCAGGGTAATTACCGGCGACTTTGTAACTACGGAAGATGGAACGGGCATCGTTCATACCGCTCCGGCTTTTGGTGCAGACGATTATAAAGTGGGGAAAAAATACGGTATTGGAATTTTGATAATGGTTGACCGCCAGGGAAAATTTGTGGAGGGCATGGGCGAATTCAGCAACCGCTATGTAAAAAATTATAAAGATGAAGCCAACTATGTAGACGTAAATGTTGACATCTGCGTAAAGCTGAAAAAGGAAAACCGCGCTTTTAAGGTAGAGAAATATGAGCATAGCTATCCACACTGCTGGCGTACGGATAAGCCCATTCTTTATTACCCGCTCGATGCCTGGTTTATAAAAACCACGGCGAAAAAAGACCGGATGGTAGAGCTTAATAAAACCATTAACTGGAAACCAAAATCAACCGGAGAAGGGCGTTTTGGTAACTGGCTCGAAAATATGGTGGACTGGAATTTAAGCAGGAGCCGGTTTTGGGGCACTCCTTTGCCAATTTGGAGAACAGAAGATGGCGAAGAGGAAATTTGTATTGGTTCAATACTAGAATTAAATGAGGCCATTCGCAAGGCCAGCGAAATTTTAGGTGGCGATGTAAACAAACATTACCTGCATGAGGGCATACTTGATCTGCATAAACCTTATGTTGATGATATTATTTTGGTAAGCGCTTCCGGCAAGCCGATGAAGCGTGTACCCGACCTGATAGATGTGTGGTTCGATAGCGGTGCCATGCCTTACGCTCAATGGCATTACCCTTTTGAAAATAAAGACCTGATAGACAGGTGCACTGCCTTTCCTGCAGATTTTATTTGCGAGGGAGTTGATCAAACCCGTGGCTGGTTTTATACGCTTCACACACTTGCTGTGCTGCTATTCGACAGTGTAGCCTATAAAAACGTGGTAAGCAATGGGCTGGTACTGGATAAAGATGGCAATAAAATGAGCAAGCGCCTGGGTAATGTGGTTAACCCTTTTGAAACGATAGAAAAATTTGGTGCCGACGCTACCCGCTGGTACCTTATTACCAACGCTTCTCCATGGGATAACCTAAAATTTGATCTCGATGGGATAAAGGAAGTGCAGCGGAAATTCTTCGGTACGCTGTACAACACCTACCAGTTCTTTGCACTCTATGCTAATGTAGATGGGTTTGCGTTCAAAGAAGCATATATCCCGATAGCAGAAAGGCCTGAAATTGACCGTTGGATATTATCATCCCTGCATTCGCTCGTTAAAAAAGTAACTGCCGCAATGGACGACTACGAACCAACTCTTGCTGGCCGGGCTATAGAGGAATTTACAGGGGAATATCTCAGCAACTGGTATGTTCGTCTCTGTCGCCGCCGTTTCTGGAAAGGCGAATATGAATATGATAAAATTTGCGCATACCAAACTTTATACGAATGTCTTGAAACCATCATTCGCTTAATGGCGCCCATCTCGCCGTTTTTCAGCGATGCTGTTTTTGGAAATCTAAAATCGGTGACTAACCGCTTTACAGTTGATTCTGTTCATCATGCAGATTTTCCATCAGCCGATGAACGAATGATAGACAATGCTTTGGAGGAAAGGATGCAACTGGCACAAGATGTTTCCTCTTTGGTATTATCGCTGCGTAAAAAAGTGAACATACGAGTAAGGCAGCCATTACAAAAAGTGCTGATACCCGTTTTGAACAATGAAATGAAAACCCACCTTCAAAAAATAGAAGATCTTATTAAAGCAGAAGTAAATGTAAAAGAAATTGAATACCTCACAGACACTGAAGGTTTTATAAAAAAGAGAGTAAAAGCTAACTTTAAAAAACTTGGGGCAAAGTTGGGAGGAACCATGAAAGAGGCGGCTGCCATAATCGCAGGATTTGGTCAACATGAGATAAGTCTACTGGAAAAAGAGGGTTCTTTTGAGCTTCAGTTATCAAACGGTAATTGCATATTAGAAGTTAGTGACGTAGAAATTACTACCGAGGATATACCGGGCTGGAGCGTAGCCTCAAAAGGCAATCTGACCGTTGCGCTGGACATTGTACTGTCTGATTCCCTTAAAATGGAAGGGGATGCGCGGGAATTCGTAAATCGTGTACAAAATATTAGAAAAGAGAGTGGTTTTGAACTAACAGACCGTATATTCGTGTCATTGCTTGAAAACGACATGCTCATGTCGTCGATTAATGAATTTAAAAACTATATTTGCGCGGAAATTTTGGCAGACGATATCATTTGGGTAACCGAAATTGAAGGTGGTACCGAAATTGAAGTAAACGAAGTCTTGTTAAGGGTGAGCGTAAATAAAAAAGGTTAAGCACATGGCTACAAAAAAACAAGTGGCAAAAAAAGCTGCTCCGGCAAAGAAAATTACCAAACCGGCAGCTAATAAAGTTGTTGCTGCAAAAAAAGTTGTAACGGTTAAAAAATCTGTAGTTTCTGTAAAAGGGACTACAGTAAAGAAAACTGCAAAATCTGGTAAGGCAGTACCGGTCCCTGTAAAACCAGCAAAAGCAGCACCTGCAAAAAAAATGGTAACACCAGCCTCTAAAAAGGGAGTCGTAACCATACCTGTGAACAAAAAGATTGTAAAAAAAGAAACAGAAAAAAAATCATTAAAAACAGTGGCAAAAAAAATCGACGAAGTAAAAGCACCTGAAGTTAAACCGGTTGCAAAAGGAACTCCACCTAAACCTGCAAAAGCACCACCGGTAAAAGAAGTTAAAGTTCCTAAAACTACCGTAAAAACTAGTGTTGCGTATCAGCCTGGTTATACCCCAATGGAAAAAAGAGTTGAACCAATTAAAGCGAACGAACCATTGGTAAGATATAGTGATGGTGATCTTACTGATTTCCGTGACCTGATCAATAAAAAATTAGAAGCTGCGAAAAAAGAGCTTAATTATCTGCAGGGTTTAATAACTAGAAAAGATGACATGGGCAGCGACGATAACGATAACCGTTACATGACCATGGAAGATGGAAGCATGAGCATGGAACGCGAACAGCTTAGCCAAATGGCAAGCCGCCAGATTACCTATATCGATCACCTGGAAAAAGCAATTATTCGCATCGAAAACAAAACCTATGGTATTTGCAGGGTAACAGGTAAACTAATTGACAAAGCAAGATTAAGGGCCGTACCGCACGCAACTTTAAGTTTGGAGGCTAAATTAGGTCTCGTAAAATCAAACGAACAGTAACAACTATCTCAGCTTCATATAAAAATAAAGGTTACCCAAAAAGTAACCTTTATTTTTTTACCCGGCTTTGGGAAAATAACTAAGGAAGGCGCTATTCAAGTCAATATAATTTTTTGAAAATTCTGGTAGCTGGCAGAAAAAATTACCAGCTCTAATATTTAACTGTTAGGGGTAAAGATGGCTTCCCTATAATATTTATCTGGTTAATCTACAGCACAATCGATGGTGCTCATGATTCGCTTGTTTCCTTTGATCCGGCTTTTTATGTCGTTACCATTGCAAACTCTTTTCGCCTGGTCAAATTCTTTTTTAATCGATTTTTTTGCCAGGGTGTTGGCTATAATATCCCGTGGGCGGGCCTTGGTATTCCCTAATAAACTACCCTTTTACCCAGGGCGTTAAGAAGTGGAGCGTAGGCACGGGCGAAAAGAAAAGAATGTTCCTGTAAATTGTCAATGCACACTGGGTTTGGGTTTTTGGAAAGGGCTTGGTTTTTTTAAGAATAATAAAACCGAACCAAGCTACTTCCGTATTAGTTTAATAGCTTCGTTCGGTTCTTTTTAAAAGGCAATATTGTTTCCAGGTAATCTATTAGTGCAAAGAATCAAGAATATGTTGAAATTTTGACTTTAAGGCCTGTTCGTCAGGGGTAAGGGTTTTTAATGGCGACTTTTCATTAGGGTCTTTAACTACATTAAAAAATTTACCTCCCACATCTGCAAGGGTATCATATAATTTGTAGGTAGTATCCTGAGTCCAACGGCTGAACACATCCACACCTCTTTTCTTATGGGTTAATTCGCAAAATAGCCAATCGCGTGGCGTAGAAATCCAGCCTCGTAGTTGCGGATAAAAGCTCTGCCCATCTCTGACTCCATAAGATTGCGGAATTGTTACGCCTGCGGCGGCTCCTAAAGTAGGCATAAAATCTACAAAGCTTACCATATCGCGGTTTATAGTTCCAGGCGCTATTCCATTGGGCCATGTTACCACCAAAGGTACCCTGGTTCCAGCCTCGGTAGATTGATCTTTGCTACCCGTAATGTACTCTCCATTATAGTAATAATAAATACCCTTGGGGGTTCCATTATCTCCGGTAAATATTACGATGGTATTGTTATAAAGATTCCATGCTTTTAATGAATCGATAACCTGCCCCACCTTTTTGTCAGTATATTTTACCATAGAAGGAAAATATTTATTATTTCCATTTCTAAGTCCAGAAACCCAGGTTGCATAATCAGGATCATCTGGTGTAGGGGAATACGGAGCATGGCAAAGTGTCAAGGGTAGGTATGCAAAGAAATTGGATGATTTATTGGTTTTAATAAAATCCAGCACGCTGTCAACATACATATCATTATCGTATTTTTCAGCAGTTACACTTTTGTCCATGAATGACGCATGCGTGTACAAGTCTGCATTTTTGTATATGAGCCCGGACGGTAAGGAGTGAATAGGATCCCAAACAATATAATTGTTAAACCCAAAAGAACGGATAGAATTATCGCCACCATCAACGGACCATTTACCTGCAACATAAGTTACATAACCTGCGTCTTTTAAGAGATTACCAAATGTCTTTTCGCTTGGATCCATCGATCCATTATTATAGTTCCTGAAATTATATTTACTGCTCATTATTAAAAATCTGGATGGTGTGCACAATGGTGCCGTATGGCATTGGGTAAAGCGCATACCTGCACTTACCATTTTGTCGATGTTTGGGGTTTCGAAAGTACCATTTCCATCGGCGGGTAATGCATCGTAACCAATATCATCGGCGAGAAAAACTATAATGTTTGGTTTTTGGCCTGCACTAACATGTGCCGGGTTTGCCGAAGTAGCAGCTGTGACTGGTATGAGCTTATCCTTTTTATTGCAGGACGGCATTAACGATAAAAAACACAGGGCTGCAAAAAGATAGAAAGCTTTGTTTTTCTGGAGCTGTAAAATGCTGTTTGAAGGATTCATAAGGTGTAATTTTATTTGTTATGAAAAAAAATGGAAAAAAGGGAACTACATATTGAGCGTTCTGCTAATTTTAATGAGAAATAAATGTTGCTGCAATTTGATATGCGGTACAAGTGTGCGACCACCGCCTTGGCGTATATGCGTTAAGCTAATTTTTGACAAAAATCGCTGAAAGCGTTTGCCAGTAATGGTTTTAGGTTGTCTTGCAATAAGGATTTAGTAAATAGTTTTAAAATATTAATGCGTTGCCGAATAATCTTCGCTTTCATTTGCAAGGAAAAAAAGCAACTGAGTTCTGAAAGTCGCATAGAGAACCAAAAGTAAAAGAGTGCGACGCAACGGAAACTCAATAGTAGCAATGCTGTTGGGTCAATAAATGTATTCCTTAGCTTGACGTATATGCGCCTTGGCGGGGCAAGCTGCAAGGAACGGTGAAGGCTGTTCTCGAAGCCGGGCCCATAAAATAAATATGGCTGATACCAGTTAAGTTTAATTTTTATCATGATTTTGGGAAGGTTTTTAAAATTATTGAAAAGCTGTCCTTTAAATCTTTTTCTGTGGGCGTAAGCTGGTTATTGCGTAACGGGTTTAGTTCGTACTTATCTAAGGGTATATTGTAGAATCTGTCGCCGTTCGTTGAATCGTATAGTTTGTATGTGTAGTTAAAGATATAACTGATTACTGCTCTGCCTTTCTTGGCCGTCCAGTACGTGTAAATGCTGCCTCTTTGTTTACCGGACGTACCTGTAAGATTATCGTAGAATGTGGTTCCGTCCAACGGTTGCCATAACGTACTGTTTACATTGGCAATATCTAGCAGTGTTGGGAAGAAATCAGTCATATCTATAAGAGAAGTATCTTTTACGCCCTGGCCAACTATACCCGGACAATACGCCAGCAGTGGAACATTTATACCGTTAAATGTTGTACTGTCTTTTGAGCCACTTATTTTAACGCCTTTATATACCGATTTTATAGCTTTAATCGTTGCATTGTCGCTTAAAAACATAATGATGGTATTATTGGAAAGACCAGTAGTTTGAACTTTAGTGATAATTTTTCCAACTATTTTATCCATATAGGCAACCATGCCTGGAAAATAGGATTTGTTGTCCCTGGCAACATCGTCAATTGCGGGATTCCATCCTGCATAATCGGGATCGTCAGGTGTTGGCACCCAAGGTTTTTGGGCAAGGGTGTTGGCGTAAATGATGAAAAATGGTTTGGTTTTATTGCTGTCGATAAAATTGCTTGTATAGTCAAACAGCATGTCCTCAGAATATTTTCCATTTACTTCGCTATCGGTTAAATAACGGGCATTTTCGTAGAGGTAAGGATTTTTGTAACGGCGATAATACTGGCCATGCCCATTATTGTCGTCAGTATTGTAAGGAACATAAACGCGGTATTTATCAAAACCGTGGCTTCTGATGGACGTGTCGCCACCATCGAATTGCCATTTGCCCGAGAAGCAGGTTGCATAGCCATTATCGTGCAACATATTTGCAATGGTTTTTTCGCCTGTTGCCAGGTAGCCAAATCCATCGTAGTTGCGGAAACTGTATTTGCCGGTTACAAATGCCAGCCTGGAAGGTGGCCCATCGGGGTGTGAAAAAAAATAAGAGAACTGCGTTCCGTTTGCAGCCATAAAGTCAAGGTTTGGCGTGTTGTATGATTCTCCCCCGTTGTATGTTGGCACTTCTCTGCCAATATCATCGCTGATGATGAGAATTATGTTTGGCGACGCATTTGCGGGGCGGTTTGTAATTGAAGATGCTTCGGAATCTCCACTTGTTCTTTTGTCAAAATCTTTCTTGCAGGATACTGCGAAAAATAAGAATAATATGAGCAGCAGGATTGGGTTGATCGTTTTCATAATTTTCAAAATTAGATATTTCAGGGAAAGTTAACATACAGATTAACTAATGGTAAAAGTATAATAAATGTTGGATGTTAAAATTAATTCCGCTTAAAAAAAACTCCTGTCTCTCCCGGATAAAAAACGACTGTTTGTTTTGTAAGTGCTGATCAGTTGTGCACTCCAAAAACTATTGTTAAACTATAAGTATTTATCTAACGTATATAAACATGTTACCATTCTTTTTTTGAATATGGCTAATTTTGAAGCATTATGTTACCTTATAAAAAGCTAGTCTTTCTGCTGCTTTGTTTTACCACTGGTTCATTCACGGCTCATGCACAGTTAAAAATAATTAAAGGTATTGTTCTGGATAAGCAAAGTGATGAACCCATACCGTTTGCCGCAGCTATTTTTAAGGTTAGTGGCAGGGGAGTATTGACAGACTCACTGGGCAACTTTTCATTTGAATTTAATAACTGGCCAACAGGAGATACACTGGAGTTGAGAAGCGTGGGTTATAAAAGTACCTTTATACCATTTGCTGATATTAAAGATTCGGCTAACATAACGGTTTATATTGAAGTGCTGCCCCCAAGCCACGAAGCGGTTGTAAGAGTTAAGTATAATAGGGCACTTTGGTTTTGGAAAAAGGTAATAGCACACAAACCCCGAAACGACAAACGCCAGTATGATAATTATGGCTACGAAGTCTACAATAAACTGGAATTGGACATAAACAACGTAAATAAGGAAAAGTTAGAAAAGAACCTTATTCTAAAACCCCTGAATTTTATATTTGATTATACAGACTCTACAAGCGAAAAAAAGCCATTCCTCCCTATTTATCTTACCGAAACGCTATCTGATTATTTTTATCAAAAGCAACCATACCGAACACGGGAGGTAATTAAAGCTACCAATGCAAGCGGTATTACCAATGAAAGCTGGATGAAACAGCTTGGTGCCACTTACCAAAATGTGGATGTTTACAGTAACCTGATACCGGTACTCGATAAATCTTTTATAAGTCCGTTTAGCGACAATGGCGATAACTACTATAATTTTAAATTGCTCGATACACAATACCTGAGTAAAAGAAGACTGGTCCATTTTGCATTTACGCCCAAACGGCAGGGCGAAAATACGTTCGATGGAGACTGCTGGGTAAACGATACCACCTTCGCTATACAGAAGATAACCATGCGGCCCTCCACGGACGCGAACATCAATTTTATATCAGGGCTCACCCTTATACAGGAATATAAACTTATCAGCGATACAGTTTGGTTTCTTTATAAAGATAAATTTGTGGTGGATCTTGCCCCGCTTGGCGAAAATAAATTGGGTGCAAAAGGCCGAAAAACCACAACTTATCGAAACATAATTGTAAACAGCGATTCAGTTAGAGCAGAGCTTAATAAAAGTAAAGCAAACGAAGATGTAGTAATTGTTCCCAACACTAGGCATCTGTCAGATTCGTTCTGGACCAAAAGCCGTTTCGAGCCATTGAATAAAAATGAACAAAATATTTATACCATTCTTGACACCCTTACCAAAAACAAGACCTTTATCCGGTATAGAAATACCACTGATTTTTTAACAACAGGCACCAAAGACATTGGAAATATAAGAATTGGCCCATGGTACTATTGGATTTCAGGAAATAACCTCGAAGGTACCCGGGTTCGTTTCGACCTGGCGACCAATAAAGCTTTCAGCAAAAACTGGTACCTCCATGGTTATGGAGCTTATGGTTTTAAAGATCAGTTGTTTAAAGGTAAGGCCGAAATTAAATACCAGTTCAGCAGGCAGCCGTGGAGTTATGTAAGCGTGTCCTATAAAAACGATCTGGATAACGGACAGGTTTTTTACGATCAGCTGGGTAGCGATAATCTCTTTTCGCTCCTTTTTCGTAAACCCAATATACCTTTTAAATTTCAGCGCATCGAGGAGAAAAAATTCGAATATTTTTCAGAGACCAATAAAAGTTTCGGTTTTGGTTTAACTGCCGCAAGCCGCCAATACACCGCATTGCAAAACCTGCCAGGTAAAGAATATTTTCCCTCCAAAACCGGTGAGCCGCTAAATAATTTTGAAGCAGGTTTCAGGGTAAGGTATGCTTACCAGGAAAGGCTTATTGAAGATAATTTCAGCCGCAATAGTTTTGGCAGCGATTACCCCATTATAGAACTGCGCTACAATCACGGGTTTAAGGGCGTACTTAACAGCAGCTATACCTACAACAGGCTCGATTTCAGTATTTCCGATTATATAAAACTGCCTCCTTACGGAAGCTTGTACTACAATTTTTTTGGCGGAAAAGTTTTCAGTAAAGAAGCACTGCCTTATCATTTACTTGCCACGGCGCCCGGCAACGAGTGGTACTACTACAGCAAATATTCCTTTAACCTCATGAACCGGTTTGAATACCTTACCGATCAATATGCGGGCATTAATATTGAGCACAATGTGGGCAGTGGTCTGTTCAGGTATATACCAATAACCAGAAAATTAAAACTGCGCCAGTTTTGGGAAGCCAAAGCAATTGTTGGGAACCTTTCCGATGCCAATAAAACACTCAATTTTGTGCCCGATGCACCCTTTAAACCACTCGATGGAAAAGTGTATATGGAAATTGGAACGGGCATAGATAATATCTTAAAATTCTTTCGTATAGACTTTATCTGGCGTGTATTGCCACAACCGCTACCCGATGTTAAGCAGCAGCGTTTCGGCGTATTCTTTGGGTTTAGGGTTAGCCTGTAAAATATTTATTTCATCAGGGTTTAATATCAATTTCGTCATGGGCCAGGCTGCATTGCTATTATAAAACCCAGTTGCGTCGCACTCTTCAGCGCTTTGTTCTTTATTGGGCATGGGCGAAGTTTTAGATAATATCCGAACAACTTACCATCATAACTTCCTCCATATTATACACCAGGTTCAAAAAAACTAGCTGCTCAATTAGAAAAATTTGCCAAACCATAATCACCGTTAATTGCTGCGTGCAATATTTTTATGAACCTTTCCGAGCCACGGTGAATAGTATTACAACAGTAAAAGAGTGCGACGCAAGAAAAGCATAATAGCAGCAATGCAGCCCGGTACATAAAATAAAAACAGACTGATAATACAGCCTGTTTTTATTTTAAGAAAGTTCTTTAATCAATTACCATAAAAACACATAAAGCGATGCGAGAATAAGCAGTATAACGGTTATTAATGCAACTGTTGAAGGTGCCAGCTTAAACATAGACCTGTCCAGTTCAAATGCTTTAGGATTTATTTTGGGGCCAGCCATGCTTATGGCAATCATCAGTACCATGGTAAAGCAGAAAGACCAGCCCATGGTAATAAGGAAGGGAATTTCGTAAACCCCGTCTTTGTTTAGATAAGCAGTATACAAAGGGTTATCCGTTCCAAACCACTGCGGCGCATAGTTATTGAAAATTATGGAAAAAGTGAGGCCGGCAATTACACCCACAACAGCCGCGGCACCGGTAGTGCGCTTCCAGAAAAAGCCAAGAATAAAAATGGCAAATACGCCCGGGCTAAAGAAGCTGGTTCCTTTCTGTATAAAAGTAAACCCACCTTCTTTGCCAATGCCCAGAAGATCCTGCCAGGTAAGCATGATGGAAAATATTACCGCAGCAAGAATTACCATTCGGCCCATCCAAACCTGTTTCTTTTCGCTGGCTTCTTTGTTTATATATTTCTTATAAATATCGAGCGTAAAAATGGTGGAGATACTGTTGGCTTTGCCGGCAAGCGAGGCAACAATTGCAGCAGTTAAAGCAGCCAGCGACAAACCCCTTAAACCCGTTGGTAAAAAACCTAAAACAGCGGAGTAGGCATTGTCATATTTAAAATTACCACCCGGTGCCATTTCCGCCTGAAGACCTCCATTCTTATACAATACATAAGCTGCAATACCAGGAAGCATTACAATAAGTGGCATCATAAGTTTTATAAGCGCAGCGAATAAAATACCGGTACGGGCAGTTTTAAGATCGGCACCCAGTGCACGTTGTGTAATATATTGGTTGCAACCCCAGTAGTTTAAATTTACAATCCATTGCCCGGCAAAATACATTGCAATGCCGGGAAGAATGAGGTATTTATTGATGTCTTCCGTATTTGGTGCCGTGGTGGAAGGCTTTGGAAGAATCATGTGAAAATGGTCTGGTGCATCTTTCATAAGCATATTAAAACCGGCAAGCACATCTTTGCCCAAACCAAATTTTTCACTCACCAACGTAAGGGCGATATAACTTGTAGCCAAACCGCCTACAATTAAAACAATTACCTGTATTACATCGGTATAGCCAATTACTTTCATACCGCCCAGTGTTATAACCAATGCGAATAAAGCAAGGCCAATCATAATAATATGAAAGTTTTCACCGCCCAGTAAATTGTCAATAGCAATGGCACCTAAAAATAATATGGAGGTAAGGTTAACAAATACATACAGGAAAAGCCAGAAGATTGCCATGATGAGGCTGACTGTTTCATTATACCTCGTTTTTAAAAATTGAGGCATGGTGAATATCTTGTTCTTAAGATACACCGGCATAAAGAATACCGCCACTATTACAAGGGCAAGTGCTGCAATCCATTCGTATGCAGCTACGGAAACCCCTACGAAAAAGCCATTACCACTCATGCCGATAAACTGTTCGGCAGAAATATTTGATGCAATCAATGATGCGCCGATTGCCCACCAGGTTAATGAACCTTCGGCAAGAAAAAAGTCGTGGGTATCCATCTCTTTTTTCTTCTTTCTTTTATAAATCCAATAGCCATAACTGGCAACAATAAGAAAGTAGATAATAAAGATGACATAGTCAACAGGCATTAATTTGTTCATACGAAGTTGGGGCGTTAGATAATTATAAAGATGGTTTAAAAATACAGCGGCTGTTTGTTTTGGCAATAATTATTTTATTTATTTACCTGATAATACACATCGTTCCACCTCAATTCATTTTTAAACTCACGAAGTTTAGTGTCTTTACCAATCAACACAGATTCTATTCTTGCCATATCTGCAAAATCTTCCATGTGTTCTGCCGTAAGGTTTTGACTGTATCCCGTATGGTGCGCACCACCTGCATAGATCCATGCCGCGCAACCGGTGTTCATATCAGGATAAGGTTTCCACAACACACGAGCAACGGGGAGTTTTGGCAGATCATGCTCCGGCACTACGGCTTCCACTTCGTTGATCAATAAACGAAAACGGTTACCCATATCAACAACCGATGCATTTAATGCCGGGCCTCCTGCGGAATTAAAAACCAAACGTACCGGATCTGCTTTGCCGCCAATGCCTAATGGATGTACCTCACAACGTGGTTTTGCATTGGCAATTGACGGACAAATTTCGAGCATATGCGAACCAAGCACCAATGAATTTACAGGATCAAAATGGTACGTGTAATCTTCCATAAAAGAGTTGCCACCTTGCAAGCCTCTGCCCATTACTTTCATGGCCCTCACCAATGCAGCAGTTTTCCAGTCGCCTTCGCCTGCAAAGCCGTAACCCGCTGCCATCATGCGTTGTGCGCCAATACCGGGCAACTGTATCATGCCATGCAAATCTTCAAAAGTATCACTGAAACCTTTAAAATTTCCTTGCTCTAAAAAATATTTTAAGCCCAATTCAATTTTTGCAGCATCAATTAATGACTGATATTTTTCATTGCCTTTTCTTAAACTATTAGCAAGTGTATAACTGTCATTGTATTCTTCAATAAGTTTATCAACATCAGCATCACTTACTTCATTAATTACTTTTACAAGATCACCAATACCATGCGTATTTACTGAAAAACCAAACTGCATTTCTGCTTCCACTTTATCGCCATCGGTAACAGCAACATAACGCATGTTAT
>JBBRDW010000103.1:0-16857 GCA_038203525.1 Chitinophagales bacterium
AACAGTGATCGTTGGCGGTACAGACAGTTATAAAATAGCTGATTACCTTAAGCAAAATAATATCGCTGTTATTTTAAACGAAATGAATTCACTGCCCGCCTTGCAGGATGATGATGTAGATATGCCTTATAAAACGCCTTATCTTTTACAGCAGGCCGGCGTAACGTATTGCATCAGCGATCCCAATCAATCCACCCGTTTTCGTAACCTTGCTTTTAATGCAGGAATTGCGGCCGGTCATGGCCTTACAAAAGAACAGGCGCTGCAGGCCATTACCCTGAACACTGCGAAAATACTAGGTATTGGTGATCGTACCGGTTCTCTTGAAACTGGAAAAGACGCCAACCTTATTGTAAGCGATGGGGATATTCTCGACATAAGAACCAACAATGTTGTCTATGCATTTATACAAGGCCGCCAAATAAATTTAGACAATAAACAAAAGCAGCTTTACGAGAAATATAAATACAAATACAATTTAAAATAATTGTTGGTATACCATCCGGGCATTATGAGGATTGCAAAAAGAAGTGCTGTTTCACCTTGCAGAATAGTGATTTAAAAGTACAAGAGTGCGATGCAACCGGGGCTCAATAGTAGCATTGAAGATGGGTACAAAGTAAATGCATAACTGGGATAAGTTGCCTCAATAAAAAAGACTCCTCATAAAGGGAGTCTTTTTTATTGAACCGCCTTTTCTACACGCAATCCGGCGTTAAGCACATTTTCCAGCGGATCGTCGCGCATGGTTTGCTGTAAGATAAATTTATACTTGCCCGCTTTTAGTTTTACAGGAAAGCGTGTAAGTAAAATACGGTGTTCAACAATATCGTCCATTGCGCTGCCCAGCCAACCTTTTGTGTTATCGCCAAGGTGTAATTCCAGCTGCTGTGTTAACGCGGTATCGCCCGGCGCAATGGTTGTTACGTTCAGGTACAGGTTATTGTAACGGTATGCGTCGGTGTGGCGTATTACCGTATAAATATTGTACAGAGAGGCGGTATCTGTAATGGCAAATTCAAAACTAAGTTTGTTATTGCCGGCCCAGGTATGATCGCTGAAAGGTGTTGTTTTTTCGTATACATCAACGGTACTGCAGGACTGCATTATTAAAACGGCTGCCGTAAAAAATAATAGCTTTTTCAATGGTAAAAAGTTATTTGCTTTAAAACTGTTTAAAGAATATTCAGTATTTGTTCCTTGGCTTTTTCCAGTTCATCTTTCATCAGCACCACGCATTTTTGTATGGTGGAATCGTATGCTTTTGAACCGGTGGTATTTATTTCTCTTCCTATTTCCTGTATAATGAACGAAAGTTTTTTGCCTTTGCCAATTTCAGGCTCATTTAAAATGGCACGAAAATAATCAAGATGATTTTTAAGGCGCACCTGCTCTTCGGTAATATCAATTTTTTCTATGTAGTAGATTAACTCCTGCTCCAGGCGGTTGGGGTCGTAATTTTCTTTGCCCACATTATCTTCCAGCACTTTTCTTAAACCATCTTTTACCTTGGCGCGCCGGGCCGGTTCCAGCGTAGCCACAATTGCTTGTTGTGTTTCTATGTTTGCCATACGGCTCAGCAGCTCATCTTCGGTATATTTACCTTCGTCCATCCGGTGTTTGTTCAGCAGGTCTATGGCTTGCTGTAGTACTTTTTTAAAAGCTTCCCATTCTTCTTTAGTAAGTACTTCCATCGATGGGGAAACTACATCTGGCAGTTTTAGCAACGTGCTTAAAATATTATCGGTACTTAGGCCCAGTTCCTCGGCAAGCTGCGCCACAGGCGCATAATAGGCTTTCAGTAAACCCGTATTTATGCTAACCGATTTAGATGATCCGTTTTGCTTCATCGAGATAGAGCATTCAATACTGCCGCGCAGCAAACCTTCGTTCAGTATATTCCTGATGTCTATTTCGTAGCTCTTTAAAAGTGACGGCATGTTCAGCCGTATATCGTATTGTTTGCCGTTGAGGGAACGCACTTCTACCAGAAAAAATTTGTCGCCAATGGTTTGTTCAGCACGTCCGTAACCCGTCATTGAATATAGCATCTGTACTTTTTTATTGTTGCTTAAATTGGCGGTAAATATAACTGATAAAAAACAAGCTGCTGCAAAGCCGGTTTCCCACTTTAAAGTTTGTGGCTTTTCATTCATTGCTACAAAATTGTTTAAGGGAGTTTTTATGAACCAAACTGCATAACATTATGGAGCTTTTGTTGCGTCGCACTCTTGTACAGTTGGAAATTCTATGCATCTTTTATTGAACCGGAGATTTTAGCGTATGTTAAAACGGTTAGAATCGTTCGCGAGGACGCCAACCAAAGCATATTGCGGACACCTACAACAGCAGGAATTTTTATGTCCCGGTTGCCAAGGTTCGTGTCTTCACGAACCTTTAGTATGATAGGTTCTGGTGCGTGGAGTGGCATCGGTGCATCTTTATTTTTTCTTACGGACACGAACCAAAAAGGAGGATAGCAATAAGTCTTCGCCCGGCATGGGTTTTTCCAATAGTTGGGCTCGACATCGGAGCAATCAACTGCGGTAATTCTGTTGTAACTAGTTCGGGGTTTGACGAACCAAGTAAAACTTAAGTTCTTAATATTTATCTTTATAAAAAAAAGTCAGGCGCGATCTCGGCGGACGTATTTTAAATTCCAAACCATCGGCTGTACCTGCCCGTCAGCCGAAACATTAAAAACACTGTACTTAAAAAAATAAAAGTTGAACTTCGTGAATAACCTTTCTGAGATAATAAACATAGTATTGGCCGTAATTGCAATAGTGTTGACTGTTTTATATAGGCTAAACGACAGAAAGAGGAAAATGCCTTATTATGTCATTAAAAATGATAAATTAATTTCTAGCAATCAATTTATTAAAGGAGTAAGAGTTTTTTATGAAAATAATCAAATAGAACATTTAACGAGAACCGAATTTTTATTCTTTAATGTGGGGAATAGTACTATTCACTTTCATGAACTAGGAAAAAGCATTGGACTAAAATTAAAATTTTCGGATCGAACACTAATATATTCCATAGAAACCTTAGATGTTAGTAGCACAAATATTAACCTTGAATATATTGCGACAGACAACAGTATTGATTTTTCTTTCGATTATCTAAAACGTAACAGTTTTTTTCACATTTCAATACTTTCAAATGAAATAAATTTGAAGAGTATAGAGCTTCTTGGTGAATTAATTGAAGACGTCAATATAAAAAAATACACGAGGACATCCTATTTATTAAGTAGTTGGAAATATGCCACTCCGTATATCTTTTTTGGCGGTATATTAATTGCAATTTTTAATACATTTCTCAATCTCAGCACTTCTATTATTGTTATAGGTGGATTCTTTTTAGGATTCGTCATTCCGGACTTAGTCTATTCAACAAAAAAACCAATTCAACAAAAATTAAACGCGATGTTCATCGATAGATAAAGCTTCAGCCAAAAAACGCAATTGGCAAAAAGGGGCACTGTAGTCCGTATTAGTTGGATTTGTCTGCTAAAACCCTTCACTTTAATCTTCGCTGCAATAAAAGTTCAATATAATTCCCAAAAGTACAAGAGTGCGACGCAAGGAACGATGCCCAAAGAACCTATTGCCGGGCCCAAAAAAAATCCTACTCGCACAACCAACCTTAGCGTAAAACCATTTGCCTGTCTGCATCTAATCGCAGCAGTATAAAAATGAGTACCGTAAAAGTAAGCAGCGATGAACCGCCATAACTAATGAGTGGCAGTGGAATACCAATGATGGGGAAGAGGCCAATGGTCATACAAACATTTACCACAATATGAAAAAATAAAATGCTTGCTATACAATAAGCATATACCCGGCTGAAGGCACTTCGCTGCCGTTCTGCAATTAATATAATGCGTAAAAGCAGGAGGAGATAAAGAACAAGAAAAATGAAACAACCTACAAAACCAAATGCCTCGCCAAGGGAAGTAAAAATAAAATCGGTGCGTTGCTCGGGTACATATTTGCCGCGGGTTTGGGTGCCTTTTAAAAAGCCTTTGCCTAATATGCCGCCGGAGCCAATGGCAATTTTACTTTGGCGCACATTATAATCGTCGGGCACTTTTGCGGCTTTGGCACCGGCTTCCAGGTTTTTAGAACTGCTGTTCTGGCTGCAGTCGTACTCTATGCCAACCGCATTATAAATGCGCTGACTTTGGTAGCACTCGAATACATTGTTGAAAATATAGGGAACGGCAAAACGCTGTATGCCTACACAAAGTACCCAGGCGCCCAAAATTACGATAAGCAATTGCCTGTTTCGTTTTACCTGCCGGCGCAGGAAATAAATGGTGGCGGCGGCTATAACAGTAAGTGCTATTGCAAGTGTATTTGGCGCAATTATTAATGTGGCAATAACCAGTGCCCCAAAAGAAAAACCGATAACGAGTATCACACCGGGCAAGCCTTCGCGGTACATAACAATGAAGAAGCTTAGGTAGGCAAGTGCCAGCCCTGTTTCGTGCTGTAACACAGATAGAACTGCGGGCGACATGGCAATGGCTGCTGCAATTACCTGCGATTTTAGTTTGGTAAAATCTGTATCGAGCCGGGAGAGGTATTTTGATAAGGCGAGAGCAGTAAATATTTTACAGAGCTCTGCGGGCTGCAGGTTAAAACCGCCACCAAGTGGTATCCAGCTTTTAGAACCATTGATATCTTTACCCAACGCAAAAGTTGCAAACATGAGCAATATGCCAAAGACGTAGAACAGGTTTGCAAATGCAGTGTAAAGCTTACTGTCGCTGAGTAAAATGAAGATAGCGATTAGGGCAGAAACGGCGGCAAAAAGTAACTGCTTGCTGTAATTGGTATTAAAGGTAAAAAACGAACCTGCGGTAAATTTATCGGGGTCATACTCTACCATAAATATGCAGAGTATGCCTATGCACACCAATATAGCATAGAGCCATATTACCAGCCAGTCAACTCCTTTCGAAATGGAATTATTGGAAGAATTGCTCATTGTTTTTTAATTGGGTTCTTTAGTTGCTTTTCATCCGGTTTAATAAGTGGCGCTTTTATTTTATTGGAATCGCCTTTGTTGTCATCATTCCTGTTTGGCTCTGCTTCCGGATCGAAAGTTATTTTTTTTGTATCCGTAGTATTTTCAAAAGTTGGTGCTTTATCCGCATCTAATTGTTTGGCCAATTTAGCCAGCCTAAGGGAGTCTTTTGCATAATACCAATGCTTTATCGCAGCAGGGATAAGATCGGCCTTTGAAATTCTCTCCACTTCTGGCAGCCGTTTTGCCGAAATGGTATCGTTCAAATATTTTTCCATCATTAGTGAGGCAATTGGTGCTGCCCAGGTAGAACCATAACCAGCATTTTCAACTACTACTGCAATTGCGATCTGCGGGTTTTCCCTGGGTGCGAATGCCACAAATATAGAATGGTTCTTGCCGTGTGGGTTTTGTGCGGTACCTGTTTTAGCACAAATATTTATTCCATTTATTTTTGCATTGATGGCTGTACCTATTTCTGTAACATCCTGCATACCCATGTGTACCGCTTCAAAGTCTTCATCAGAGATATTGGTTACTTTATGGTTTCTGCGATATTTATTCATGAACACCGTGTCTTCAATGGTTTCGTTTTCAATACTGTCTACAAAATGCGGGGTGTAATATGTGCCCTTATTGGCAATAAAACACATTGCATTGGCCAATTGCAGGGGTGTGGCGGTCATCCTGTCCTGGCCTATTCCGAGCGTAAGAATATTGCAACTATTCCAGCGGGCATAGCCCCCAAAGTCCCGGTTGTATTTTGCAGTATCGGGGATGCTTGCTTTGTCTTCGCTGGGAAGGTCCACATCTAAACGTACACCTAGCCCAAAAGCATTCATGTATTCTTTCCATTTTAAATAACCTGCCTGTGCATTGGGATATGCAGGGTTATCAATTGCCATTCTAAAAACCTGGGAAAAATAAGAGTTGCAGGAATTGGCAAGTGCCAAACGAAGCGTGGCTGCATGACCATGCCCCGCATGTGTGCATTTTACCGGCCGGCCACAGGAAAGATAGGCGCCCCCGCATGGGTAGCCATAAGCAGGCGTGATTAATCCTTCGTCCAAAGCAACCAATGCACCCAGTGGTTTAAAAGTAGAACCCGGAGGATATTGCCCTTTAATTGCACGGTTAAATAATGGCCTGGCTGTATCTAAAACAAGCCTACCATAGTTTTTTCTACGCTCAGAACCGGTAAGCATATTGGGATCGTAGGTAGGGCTGGTGGCCATTGCAAGAATACCTCCTGTTTTTGGATTAATAGCCACGGCGCTGCCTATCTTGCTGCCCAGCAGTTTTTCTGCCAGTTGCTGAAGCTCAATATCCATGCTGCTGTAGAGGTTACGCCCTGCAAGTGCGGCAGTATCAAAAGCGCCATTTTCATATGAACCCTGTATCCGGTTTTTATTATCGCGGATAGAACGTTTTACGCCCCGCTGGCCCATCAGTATTTTTTCGTAGCTGGCTTCAAGGCCGGTAATACCGGCATAGTCGCCCATCTGGTAGCCATCTATTTTGTGTTTGCGCAGGTAAGTAGTATCTACTTCGCCCACATAGCCAAGCACATTGGCTGCAGCACTATAAGGATAAGTTCTTACTGGTCTTTCCGTTAAAAAGAAACCTGGAAATTTGTACATGTTTTCATTAAGCCGGGCAAATATTTCGCGGCTTACCAGCGGGGCAAAAGCACTGGGTTTGTAACTGGTATTTTTTATAATGGCAGTTACCATTCTTTTGCGGTATTCGGCAATATCTATATCCAGAATCGTGCAGATGGTAATAGTATCGGTGCCCTTCGTTTCATTTGGCGTAACCATCAGGTCGTACATGACCGTGTTTTCCAGTATTGCCCTGTGTTTACGGTCGTAGATAATTCCCCTGTCAGGATATACTACTTTGCGGTAAATGGCATTGTTCTCGGCTTGTATTTTATACTCCGATGAAAAAAGCTGCAGGTTAAGTAACTGCGCTGTAATAACAATAAAAACTGCGATGAAAATGAGCTGTATTATTCTGCTCCTGTTCTGATTATAGACCGGCATATATAGTTGATAGTGAAAAGTAACCTGAAAGATTGTGTGTGCAAAGTTTATGATTGTTTGAAAACATCTCCATCAACTTTACAAAATATTTATTTAAAGGTAAAAACAAGAGTGTTTATTGTTTCAACTATTAGCAGCGTAAAAATATTTTTGGGCCGGGCTTTTGGAATAATAATGAAGCTTCCGTTGCGTCGCACTCTTGTGCTTTTGGGAAGTTAAGCAGCAAGTTCACGTGTTCACGTATTCAAAAGTTATTTATTGGTTTGTATTTTAAAACCCATGAACATTGGAACGGGTGAACTGATGAACGAATGTTCAACTGTACAAGTGTGCGACGCAACGAAAGCCCAATCAAAGACCCGATAGCCGGGCCAATAATTGTATTATTTATTGTAAATAATGAGCAGGCTTAGTTGCGTTTGTCCATACCCCAGGTAAGTTTGTTACGCAGGGTGGTAAGAAAATTATTTTCGTTAAGGCGCAGCAGGCTTATGGTAAATTTTTCTTTTTTTATTGCGAGCTGTATGTCTTTGTCTACCAATTCGCGGCGGGCATCGAGTGCACAAATGACCTGATCTGTACGGCCTTCGATGGCGAAAGATATAATGTTACCGTCGGGCACTACCAGGGGGCGCACATTAAGGTTGTGTGGCGCTACGGGTGTAATTACAAAACTGGAAGAATCGGGGAAAACAATAGGGCCGTTGCAACTTAAATTGTAGCCGGTGGAGCCTGTTGGCGTGGCTACTATAAGTCCATCGCACCAATAGGTGTTTAAAAATTCGCCGTTGAGGTAGGTATGTATTTTTATCATTGGCGAAATATCTCTTTTGTGCAATGCAAATTCGTTTAGTGCAAAAGGTGTTTCGCCGAAAAGGGGTATGCTTGCATCGAGATGGATAAGGGTGCGTTTATCTACAACATAAGTACCCCCTGCCAACGCATCTACAGCCATCGTCAACTCTTCTTTGCCAATGCCTGCCAGAAAGCCGAGCCTTCCGAAATTTATGCCGAGTATCGGTATGTTTTTATCGCGAACGATTGCTACGGCATCGAGGATGGTGCCATCGCCGCCTAGGCTGATAAAATAGTCTACCGTTTCATCGAGCGATGACGATTGCGAAAAAATGGTAATACCTTTCTGATCAACATCAAGATTGTTAGCAAGTGTTTCGAGCAGGAGAATTTGTATATCGTGTTTTTGTAATTCTGTTATTAGTATAACCAGCTGTGTTTTAAGATCAAGGTCTAATCCTCTGCTATAAATGGCTACTTTCATTTGAGCTTTATTGTTGTGGCTGTAAAATTATCATTGTAGCCGCACAAAACGGGTAACGTTTTTATGTATTGTGCCGGGTTGGTTTATTTAAACTTGATAGTACTTGGGTAGCTTCAATTTAATATGATATTGCTGTGGGGGTAAAAGGTCAATAATATTCACGGAATTTCTTTAAAACAGTGCGTGGTTCAGGGCTTAAAAATCAGTGCGTACGTGAAAGAAAAGGCCGCTTTCGCCTAACTGGTTAAAGCTGTATTCAAACCGGAAAACGATATCGTAGTTTACAAAAACCATATCTGCACCAAACATCTCGGTGTATAAAAATTTATTGTTGAGCAAGCTGTTTCCAGGATTGCGTGAGTAGGTGTAGCCGCCATCAACCCCTGCTTTAAGGTAAAGCCTGAAGGGGATAGAAATATCTTTTTTGCTGCCGGGTGGTGTTTTTAATATAGTTGAGAAGAGCTGAGTGCGTATTGTAGCCCTGCCCATAATGCCGGCTACACCATCAGTTACATAATATTCCAGGCCACGCATAAATGCATCGCCGTACCCAAACAGCTGCTGGTTAGTATAAGGCTGATCGAATGGTACTTTTAAAATACCTGCACTTTGCAGTGTTAAGTTTATTTTTTGACTTACAGGCATTGCATAATTGATATGGTATTGCAGTTGTGTAAGGTCAACATCCTTGTTCAAACCTTTTCTTATAAGGCTTAAATCCCAAATAATACCTTTGGTTGGATAGGGGTTATAGTCTGTATTGGCATATTGTACGGTGTAAGAAAATTCCGGGTAAGCAACTTTGTTTTTACCATTGGGATAATAAAATGGATTAAGCTTGACTACCGTATCACTTACCTCATTTCTTGTATAACCAACCCTGAAAGTGTGCCTTGTTCTAATTGCTGGCCTGTACAGGTAGGCTGCTTCTGCCCTAAGGCTTTGGAGAACAAACTTATCCTGTTTATAAAATACCTGTTTGCTGTATTCTGTTGCATAATTAAGTTCACGCTGGTTGGCATAGCTGAAAGCGATACTATAGCCACTTTTAAGCGAATTAAATGCGTAAGGCTGCTCGTATTTTAGCTGAACTTGCCTGCTGTAACCGGTTATAAGATTAATACCCAGTTTGTCGTTGCGACCACTTACGTTGTTCTGCTGAAACTTAATGCCATAATTAACCCGGTTGAGACTTGCTTTCTGTTCCACCCACCATTGGTTAAAATTTCGGTCAACCAATTTAAAATAGGGGAGTGGAAAAAAGTACCAGCGTTCCTTTACATCAATATTTATAAATGCAAGCCCGCCCTGCAGGCTATGTATATACACAGTAACAGAGGTAAAAAGGGAGGTGTTCATCAACTGCTGCTGGGCAAGTATAAGTTTTTTGTCAAGTTGGCTGCCGGGCATATAGTCACCCTGTTTAAAAGGGATTTCCCTGTCTACAATAAACGGTCTGGTTCGTTTATTGCCGCGAATGGTAATATCGGCAATGATTATAATTGAAGAATCGTCTCCAGCCCTCATAAAATTTTGGGGGATAACACTACTGTCTTGCGAACGATGCTCAACCGTGTCAATTATCTGCGCAGTTGCCATAATATTTATGCAGCAATAAATCCAAACCAATATTTGCCGTTTGCGCACGATCATTAGAATATTCTGCAATTAGAGTAAGCGGTAAAAATAGCTTTTTGTAAAGTTTTAAGACAGGAAAGTTTATTGTTTAACTAATGGAAAGATGTTTCCGAAAGAATATAGAAGACTACACTCTTAGATACGCCATTAGCAAATCGTAGTTTTCTTTAAGCTGATTTTGGTAGTATTCTTCACCAAAAAAGCTACGGATTGTGTAATCATATCGCTGCAAGGTGGCAATTATCGCAGACACTTCTACCCTGGTAATCTTTATGGTAACAATAAAAAGACCTGTAGGGCTTTCTGTATAGGTGTTAAGCTGGGTAATACTGGCATCATTTGTTTCAATAAGTCTGCTAAGTTCACCAAAAGAAAAGTTGCGTTTGTCCATTTCAAGAACAATAATGGCTCCCTGTTCTTCAACGTTAAGAAAACTAGCCAGCGAACGCACAAGATTTTTTTGAGTTATTATGCCTTCTATCTCACCGTTTTTATTTACAGCAGGTACTACCGAAATATTAAAGTGGGACGCCAGTTTTAGTGCATTAAGAAAATAGTCTTCAGGCAAAACGGACGCTTTAATAAGCTGATGCTGAAGGCTGGCCATACTGGAATCCTCCCGGGCATCTAAAAGATCGTTTTTGCTTACAATGCCAACAAATTTTTGCTCAGCTGTAACAGGCAGATGAAGCAGGTCATAGTCATCACACATATTCAGCGCAAAACCAACCTTATCAAAAATGGAAAGTTCGGGAAATCCTGTTTCTACTATCTGGGATATCAGCATTTTAAATAATCTATACAGGTTAAGACAATAAAACTCATGCAACTGTTGCAGCGGGTTGCGCAAGTTTACTAAGAAACTGTTCCAGTAGTTTATTAAATTCCTGAGGAACCTCCATCATCGGTGCGTGGCCGCAATGATCAACAAAATACAATTCGCTTCCCGGAATAAGTTTGTTAAATTCTTTGGCAACAAAGGGAGGCGTAATCGTATCATTATTGCCCCAAATAAGTAATGTTGGTTTACTAATTTGATTCAATTCTTCCCCAAGATTATTGCGAATAGCACTTTTAGCAAGGGCGATTATCTTTATTACTTTTAAGCGGTTATTACATAGTTCGTACACTTCATCAACCAATTCTTTTGTTGCGGTGGCAGGATCGTAAAACGTAAGTTCCGTTTTGCGTCTTATATATTCGTAATCGCCCCGCTTGGGGTATGTATCGCCCATTCCATTTTCGAACAGACCCGAACTGCCGGTAAGAATTACCGATTTAATCCTCTCCGGATGTTTTAGTACATGGATTAACGCTACATGGCCCCCCAAAGAATTTCCCAGTAAATGAATATTATTATAATTACGTATTTCGAGGAATTTTTGAACATGTTTTTCAAGGCCACCAACGCTGGTATGAAACAGGTCCAGTTCAAACAAAGGCAGTAAAGGAACCACAACTTTGTAAGAATGCCTGAAGTGTTCAATCAAATCCATAAAGTTGCTAAGTGCGCCAAACAGGCCATGAAGTAATACCAATGGCTCTCCCTCTCCCTCCTCAATAAACTTAAATTTGTCTATTTGTTTAACCTCGTAATTCATTATCAAGTTTTTTCATACGACCAAAGACTAACCAATAATTACAAATAAAGACAATTGAATTGAAAAAACCCTATTGTCCGGTATTTAATTATTGTTTCAATCGTATACGCTAAAATACTATTTTTTATACTAATGGCTTTTTTATCAATAGTTACTGCAACATAAAAATGAGCCATATCTATTTTGGACCGGGCGGCAATGCTACTATTTAGCATTGTTGCGTCGCACTCTTGTACTATAGAATATAACTCAGCTTTTAACAGCCAATACAACCAATTGCAAAATCTGGTTTAATAACAGGCTGAATATTAAAAAAGGGCTGCCAAAACTATAAAGCCCGGCAACCCTTTGCGTTTTTAGTATAACCAATTACTGTTTTACAAATTTTTCAGTAGCCACACCATTTGCATCTTTTACCCTTACCATATACGTACCCGGCGCAAGGCTGCCAACATTAAAACTATACGTTGCAGCCTTAGCCGTAAACTGTAGCAATTGTTTGCCCTGTATATCCAGCACCGCAATGGTACTGGTAACTGCAGCATTTAAACCTTTTACAGTAAGCCTGTCTTTGGCAGGGTTGGGGAATAGTTGTATGCTGCCCGGTTTTATATAACCAATGCTTAGCGTTTTACTGTAACTAAACTTACCATCTTTGTCTGTTTGTTTAAGACGGTAGTAATTGGTACCCGCCAAAGGCAGTTTATCTGTATAATAATAATCTGTAACTGTTGCACCCGTAACGGCACTGTTTACCTGTGCGATGGCCGTATAATTAACCGCGTTATTGCTGCGCTCAACGGCAAAATAGCTGTTGTTTAATTCTGTAGTGGTTTGCCAATTAAGGGTTATGGTTGCATTGGTTTGCGTAGCGGTAAATTTACTGTAGGTGATAGGGAGGGTGGCATCGCCGCCATTGTAACGAAGTAAAACAACGGTTGTTGGATTGTCCCCGACTGCAACAATCTTTCCATCAGGTTGCAAAAATGCAGCATTTGGCACAGTATTATACAGGGTCGTTACCTGTAAACCATTTGTGCCAAAAGCAGGATCAGGTGCGCCATCCGGTAAATAACGCGCTACAAGGGGGGTATTGGAAATGCTCCCCACCGCTACAATTTTTCCATCGGGTTGTATCATTACGTCATTCGCGGCTAAAATAGCTGAACCTTGCTTGGTAATAACCGATCCTTCAGCACCAAAAGATTTATCCAGGGAGCCATCTGTATTGACGCGAACCACGGTAAGATTTTCATCAAACCCTGTTGCGCCGCTTTCACCGGCTATTACTATTTTCCCGTCTTCCTGTAAAGCAACACTGTTTATAGCCATATTTGCCGGGCTGGTGGGGTAGTTTATTTTTGCAATACCCGTGTTGCTAAACGATTTATCTAATGTACCATCTGGCAGGTAACGTATTACAAGAAAACGGGTGTTTACAAAAATGGAATAGACCCCTGCTATAACTATTTTTCCATCTGGCTGTAGCGTAATACAGTTTACTTCTATATCCTCATCTAATTTATTTACGATTATGCCTTTATCCCCAAAACCTTCATCCAGGCTGCCATCGGCATTGTAGCGTATTAAAAAATATTTGTTGGAACTATACTCTTTAAACACGAGGCCCGTAAGCAATATTTTACCATCGCTTTGCACCGCCATACCGGTAACATTTTCACTTTCTCCCAAATCGGTAAGGGTAATGCCATTGTTTCCAAAAGAACTGTCAATGGTGCCATTAGGTAAATACCTTACTACCCCCGCATCTACTTTTGCACCCAGCCTGCCAGCAGCCACTATTTTGCCATCTTCCTGTTCCGCTACGCTATAGAAGCCATCTACCTGGCCAGAAAATACTGTTGCTACCCATCCATTAATGCCAAAACTTTGATCTATATTGCCATCGGCGTTATACCTTGCCACAAGCGAGCCCCCTACATCGCCATAGCCCCCTGCACCTGCTATAAGTATTTTACCATCTTTCTGTAAGGCGGTGGCTTTGCCAAAGGCTTCGTATCCTTCGCCAACTACAATACCTTCCTTACCAAAACTATTGTCTAATGTACCAGGTTGGGCTTTTGCTGTAAATGTCGCAGTAAGGCATACTGCAAAAATGAATTGTTTCATAAATGAATATTTTTAGTTGTGTAAATAATAATTTGATTGGTTTAATTGAGTTATGGGCAGGTAGTGTTGGGCTTATCACACCTAACCCTTTTGTTTTCACAATCCAAAAAGAAATTGTTGCCTAAATCGGCAGGGGATTTATTATTTAATACCGCCTGGAAAAACACTGCTGCCCGTTGCACGATGTATAACCATACTTCTTCTTCTGTTGCCAGCAGGGTGCCAAAGTCGTCCCCATCCTGTGTGCCATGCTTCATCGTTGAGTCTACATACAGTTCTGTAAGCTTGTCCAGGTCGGTTAACACATTGTACATGTTTAAGGAACTGCCCTGTACCAAATCTTTTTTGGCAGGAAAAGTATCTAACCCGTATGGCGTAGGTGCACCATCAAGCAGGCAACTGGATGTGGAATTGTAGTTGAAAAAGCCTGATTTAGGTGGCACCGAAAAATTGAGATTTTGTTTATTATCCTCAAAATAAGGAAACACATTGTCTTTCATGCCATGAAAGGCAATCATGGGTGGGTTATCGTAACTATTGACTGCACCCTGAGAGAAAAAATTGGTTTCCTGGCCGATAGAATCTGTGTAGAAAGGGATATTTGGCCCGCTCCACATATTAAGTACTCCTTTTATATAAGGCCTGAAAATAACATTGGTATCGGCAAGATAGTAATCAGCATTTATTGGTCCAAGTGCCTGCTTAGTAGTGGGCTGACCGGGTGGTGTGGGGAAAGCACTATCGGCCATGGCCTGTGTGCGGTAATAAGCAATGCCCAGGCTGATGGTGCCACCGGCACTGGCACCGCCAAGAAATATTTTTGTGGTATCCATTTTAAAAAGGGGGTTGGGGCCCGGTGTCCTTGCTTTTTTAATGAGCGTTCTTAAAACGCCAATGCCATCCTGCAGGCCCATGTAACTGATCATTTGCTGCTGTACAGATTTGTCAGCATTTGGATCAACCAGCCTGCCCCTGCGGTACTCCGCGTTTACGGCGATAACCCCCCTTTTGGCGAAATGCCTGCAGATGCTGTCTATAAAATCTACTTCGTACCCGTTGCAGTCAGAAAATTTACCGGGGTGAAAAAGCACCACTACGGGCAGCGCAAGGGAATCGTATCGGTGGTTGATGGGGTGATACACGATATAATGCAAATCGGTAGTGTCGTTTACATAACAGTTATCGGCGCTGTTGCAGGTAAGATCGTTTGCATATTCCGGATCTTTGAAACTGGGGCTTGCAGTGAGTTTACCGTAGCGGATAGGGGCACTAATGGCAATATCCGGATAGATAATGTTTTTTAACTTCCAGATGCAGTTTGCGGGTGTGCTATCTGTAACCGGTGCGGGTGTTTGTGCCTTTACCATATAACACCTAAGGCTAAATATAAAAGCCAATATTATTGTTTTCATGTAAAGTAAATTTTTTAATTGAAAATAGGTTGATGGTAAGTGCAATAGACAAACCAAGCTTATAAACACCAAGAAAGTTATACATGGGGCTAAGGCGGGTCTGGAATAAGGGGGTTTATAACGCAGGTAGAAAAATAAATGGGCGATTTTCGGGGGGGGGGTAACTTTTTCATAAACCGTTTTTTGCAGGTAAATAATAAATTGCGCAGCCAAAACTGGCAACAATAAGGGGTATCTATTTTTAAAGCAGGGCATAGCTTATTACATTTTTTGCATGAACCATAATATTTTAAAAACCTCAAATAGAAACAAAGGAGATTGGTATAGGTTTTCAGCGGGATAATGGATTACAGGTTCTTTTTACAAATGTAAACTACCTTTTATTTTGTAGCCGCTAAATTAAATTTTGAGAAAGCTACAGACAACAATAACCGTACCTACGCTTTGGTAAAGGCTGCATTAAGATTTGCAGCACAAGAGTGCGACGCAACAAATGCCAAATGCATGTTCTGCACCCTGGCTCCAAATATAAAAACACCCTTAAAACACTGATAAAATTGTTGAAAAATAGCCCTTTTAAACACGTGAAATCCGTTGTTTTACGCTAACTTCGCCCACTTGCGAAAAATTTAAAAAACGCAGGTTGTACAAGTATCTATGAACCAGGAAAATTTAAATTCTAACGAAGCACAGAATAAGAATTACGGTGCAGACAGTATACAGGTTTTAGAAGGTTTGGAAGCAGTGCGCAAAAGGCCCGCAATGTACATAGGCGACATAAGCGTAAAAGGCCTTCATCACCTTGTTTATGAGGTAGTTGATAACTCTATTGACGAAGCACTTGCAGGCTATTGCAAGAATATCATTGTTAACATTCACGAAGACAATTCCATAAGCGTAAGCGATGATGGTCGCGGCATACCCACAGGCATACACCAGAAAGAAGGTGTAAGCGCATTGCAGGTTGTTATGACAGTGCTGCATGCAGGTGGTAAGTTTGATAAGAATACTTATAAAGTGTCGGGCGGCTTGCACGGTGTAGGTGTAAGTTGCGTAAATGCGTTGAGTTCAACCCTGCATGTAACCGTTTACAGGGAGGGCAAAATATTTGAACAGGAATATCATGAAGGTGTACCAGCTTACCCGGTAAGAGAAATAGGCGAAAGCCTAAAAACGGGTACCACTGTGCATTTTTGGCCCGATCTTACTATTTTTCAGGTTTCCGTTTTCACCAGGGAAATACTGGAAGGAAGACTCAGGGAATTGTCTTACCTAAACAAACGCATCAGCATTACCATGAATGACCTTCGGGAAAAAGATGAGGATGGGAATACCTATACCAAAACTTTTTACAGCGAAGGGGGCATTGTAGAATTTGTAGAAATGCTGGATAAAAGTGGTAAGCGTAATCCGCTTATTCCAAAAACATTATATGTAGAAGGTCACGATGAGGTAAGTAATGTAGCTGTTGATGTTGCACTTACTTACAATGATGATTTTAAGGAACATATTTTCTCCTACGTAAACAATATTAACACCATTGAAGGCGGAACCCATGTTACCGGTTTCAGGCAGGCGCTAACAAGGGTCTTTAAAAGTTATGGTGACAAACAAGGCCTTTTTGAGAAAGCCAAAGTAACCATTGAAGGCGACGATTTCAGGGAAGGGTTGAGCGCAATCATTTCTGTAAAAGTACCCGAGCCCCAATTTGAAGG
>JBBRDW010000104.1:0-16552 GCA_038203525.1 Chitinophagales bacterium
GGATTATTTTTTCTCCAGTTAAGCAATTGCTTCAAATATGTTTGCATGCCCAACTGCGCCGCTGATAAGTTTTTTCCGGTGAAAGCATTTGCGGAATCACCATTCCAACCGCCGGGAAAATCGCTTCGTATCAGTCCATCAACTTTATGATGACCAGTGTTATCCATTAAAATTTCGGTGCCATAAAAAATTTGCGGAATGCCGCGTGTGGTGAGCAAATAAGTGAGCGCCATTTTTGTTAAATCAACATCCTGGTTCAGTTGCATAAACAACCTGTCCATATCATGATTGTCGCCAAACACCAAAATATTTTTCGGGTTGGCATACACAAAATCATTTGCAAGTGCTTCATACAATTTTGTAAATGCATTATTATAAGAGGCGTCTTCATTGCCTGTTAAAGACTTCACCAGCGCATCCTGCAAAGGAAAATCCATAATAGTTGGTAGGCATCCGGCATAGCCATCCTGGTTTACTTTTCCGCGTTGCCAGTACGAAGTGATTAATGGATTCGTGCTCCATTCTTCACCAACCATATTGAAGTTTGGATATTCATTCATGATGGTGCAGCTCCATTTTTGCAAAAATGTTTTGTCAGAATATCCATAAGTATCCTGGCGAATTCCACCAAGCTGCAACGTTTCAATCCACCAAATGCTGCTTTGAATTAAATAGTTTGCCATAAAAGGATTTTGCCCGTTAATATCGGGCATCGTTTTATCAAACCAGCCTCTTGCCCACAAATCTTTATCAAAATCTGATGCATACAAATCTTCATTCACTGTGCGGCGATGATTGGTTGGCGTATATACATCAGGATAATTCAACCAGTTTTTATAGGGCAGATCATTCATCCACCAGTAATTAATACCGGTATGATTTAGCACTTCATCAAAAACTAATTTCAAACCTTTTTGTTTTGCTTTTTGTGCCAGCTCTTTGTAATCATCGAGTGTTCCAAAACGCGGATCAACTTTATAATGATTGGTAATGGAATAACCATGATAGGAATAAGTTGGCATATCATTTTCAAGCATTGGTGTGGGCCATATTGCGGTAAAGCCCATATCTTTTATATAATCAAGATGATTGATGATGCCACGAATATCGCCGCCATGCCTGCCACCGTCAAAGCTTCTGGCAATTTTATTTTCTTTCATTCCGGCAACTACATCATTGGTTTCATCGCCGTTTGCAAAACGGTCGGGCACGACTAAATAAATTACATCCGATGAGCTGAAACCCTTTACCTGCAAAGGATCCTGCTGCCTTGCAAGCAAACTGTAATTGTAAGTGTAAACTGTTTTTCCATCTTTCTTAAAGTTGATTGCAAATGTTCCGGGCTTTGCATTTTTTGCAATCAGCAAATCAAGAAACAAATAATTTTTGCTGTCGGCTTTGTTTATTTTTTTTAGTGTTATACCTGCATAATTTATTTGCGGGGTTGTTTCACCAATATCATTTCCATTAATGAGTAACTGAAGATTTGGGTTTTTCATGCCAACCCACCAGTTGAGTGGTTCTACATGATTGATTTGTGCATGTAAACAAAATTGCATGCAAACAAAAATTAGAATGGAGAATAGTTTTTTGCAATTCATAAAAAATTATTTGCATTAAAGATATTAAGAACAGGATTCAAACAGCAGTTACTAATATTTTTCTGGATATTTTTTTGAGCCGGACTATATAACTATAATTAAACTTTTCTTGCGTCGCACACTTGTACAGTTTCTTTTCTATTCGGCATAATGCAGGCATTCTCACTACATGTAAAACTAAAATGTTTTCAAATGCGCGAATACAAAACAGGATTCATTGGTGAATTAATTTCTTCTCCCGGAACAGCGCCAGGGCACCATGTATTCCAGTCATTGATTTGATTTTTATTTCCGGGGTTCTTTAGCTTCATGTTTTTATCCATGTAAATTACCGTCATCACTTTTCTCATTTGATCGGTTGTGTTTGCACCAGCACGGTGAAACAGCCAACCCGAATGAAAACTAATTTCCCCCAAATCAAAAGCTTCAATCACATGTTTAAAATTTGTTACTTTTAATTTCTGCTGAATAGCCACTTCACTTTCATCACCAATTTCCAAATCCCTGCATTCAACTATTTGGTGGCTGCCCGCGCTAAATTCCAACGGTCCAAGCTCTAAAGGCGTTGCCTGTAAAGGCATCCACGCAGTGATAGTTTTATCTGAATCAAGCGGCCAGTAGTATTGGTCAGCATGCCACGGAGTAATACCGCCACCGCCTTCTTTAAATAAAGCCTGGTCGTGATAAATGCGCACACCATTTGTTTGCATTAAATCACTTGCAATTTTTGCAAGCCGCTTACTGAAAATAAATTCTTTCACTACATCATCTTCGCGCCATAAATTAAATTGTTGCAGAAAAGCTTTGCCATAAGTGCTTCTTTCTTCCAATGGGCGGTCTTCATTATTCATGATGTTTACACGGGCAGTGATAGCATCATTAAAAAATTCAACCACTTCTTTTGATAAAACATTTTTCAGTTTGATATAACGGTTTGCCCTGTAGAATTCAATTTGTTCAGCAGTCAGTTTGTAGGGTTGTTTCAGTTGTTCGGCTATGTGTGCTGGTATTGCAGGCATAATTCTTTGTTTTGATTACAGTACAAAATTGCCGTACCTGTTGCTATAAAATCTATACAGCATTACCAATAACTGATACAATATTGAATATTTTTGCGATTACAGTAAAATTTTTCTGTAATATAGTATGAGAGCAAAACTTGAACGGGTAAGCGTATCAGAAGAAAGCAAATCGTTTTTGTGTTTTGAAGTTGCTGCGCCATCGTTTGATTTCTTTTGGCATTACCATCCCGAATATGAACTTACTTATATTGTAAAAGGTAAGGGCAAAAGGCTGGTGGGCGATAGTTACGAACAGTTTACTGAAGGGGATTTTGTTTTGATAGGCCCGAATATTCCACATACATGGGTAAGCGATAAGGAAAGAAGATATAAAAATGTTGCAATTGTTATACAATTTGGTACATCTTTTATAGAACCACTTTTGGCTTATCCTGAATTAGCGGATATAAAACAGCTTTTGCATAAATCTAATTCGGGTTTGCAGTTTAGCAGCACCAAAAGCAGTACTGCCACTGAACTGATGATGCAGATAAAATCAATGGATGGCATACATGCAATTACAACACTTATTCTATTGCTGCATGCACTCGCTGCCGAAAAAGCAAAAACGTTGTCATCATCAAAATTTATTCCGGTAAAAGGTGAGCAGAATGATAAGAGAATAAATAAAGTTTTTCAGTATATACAGAATGGGTTTTCCGGAAGACTCACTTTAGAGGAAGCAGCAAAAAGCGTTCATTTATCTGTTAGCGCATTTTGTAAATTTTTTAAACGGGTGAGTGGCAAAACATTTTCTGATTATGTGAATGAAATACGTATTGCGCATGCATGCACATTATTGATTGAAACTGATAAGCCAATAAGCACAATTGCCAGCGTAAGTGGCTTTGAAAATCTTGCCTATTTCAACAGGATATTTTTGAGGAAGAAGAAAATGACGCCGGGAAAATATAGGAAGGTGTAAATAAAAAATTCTTTTCTTAAATGCTTTTTGAATAGATAACTGATAATTCAATTATAAAGCCGACTGCACCCTGCTGAATAAAGATATAAGTACAAGAGTGCGACGCAACTGGGTTTAATAGTAGCATTGCTGCCTGGCCAATTTGTTGAATTCTACATATTTACCGGAATTTGAAAATACTGAGTTTTATGTAAGTTACAGTGAAGCATTAATATGATTAGTGCAAAAAGTGATAGGGTGGTAGTTGTAGTTGTTTTATTTAAAGTTTCTACCGGAATGAAAAGCTTCCCCTTTTGTATTTTCCCGAACTACTTTTCCATTGTTTCCTGAAGGCGGGGGAAGCGGCCCTTTTTCATCAGACCGTGACAAGGTTAACAATGGAATATTTTCTTCTTTTGATGAAGTAAGCCCCTGCAACAATTTTGTAAGATTAAAACAACGATTCACGATCACATGAACCACTTCGCCTTCGCGCTGCAGGTTTCCTTCCACCATCAAGAGTTTTGACTGAAGTATTTCTTTGCGATACTGGTTAAAAAGGTCTTTAAAGACTACAAGGTTGCTAAAACCCGTTTCATCTTCTATGGTGATAAAGCAAACGCCTTTAGCCGTGCCAGGTCTTTGCCGCACCAGAACAAGCCCGGCTACTTTAACAGGAGTTCCACTTGCAGCATTATTCAGTTCGCTTGTTGAAAATATATGCAATAGCTTCAATTTCTCCCTTACAAAACTTACGGGATGTGCTTTTAAAGACAATGCTGTGGCAGCATAATCCTGCACTACCTGTTCCGAAGCTGACATACCCGGCAATACTATTTGCTCTGTAACACTTTCCGAAGGTTGCCCTTCAAACATGCCTTTGGGGTTATCATGAAGTGCCGTTATTTCCCATAAAGCTTTACGACGGTCAAGCCCCAGGGAGCAAAACGCATCTGCGTCTGCAAGTCGCTCTAATACGGCAGCAGAAAGTCCGGCATCAAAAAGATCATTGATGGTTTTATAGGGTTCTTTTCTTTGAGCAATAAGCAATACAGCATCTTCTTTCCGCATACCTTTTACCTGCCTAAAGCCTAAACGCATGGCAAAATATTTACCCCATCTTTCTTCCATCCTGTTATCCCACAAGGAGTGATTTACATCAACAGGCCTTACATCAACTCCATGCTTTCTTGCATCAATTACAAGTTGCGCCGGCTGATAAAAACCCATGGGCAAGCTATTTAGTATAGCGGATGCAAATACATCGGGGTAATAACATTTGAGCCATGATGAAACATATACTAACAATGCAAAACTTACCGCATGACTTTCGGGAAATCCATAACTGCCAAAACCTTCGAGTTGTTTAAACACACGTTCAGCATACTCTTTTTTATATCCACGGCCAGTCATACCATTGATCAGTTTATCCCGAAAAATGCTCACCAATCCCTGTACTTTAAAGGTTGCCATACTGCGCCGCAATTGATCTGCTTCTGCGGCGGTAAAGCCCGCAGCAACAATGGCAATCTTCATCGCCTGTTCCTGAAACAACGGAACACCGAGTGTTCGCCCTAAAATTTCTTCTAGTTCTTTTGAAGGGTATTCAATAGGTTCCTCTCCGTTGCGGCGGCGTAAATAAGGGTGTACCATATCACCCTGAATAGGGCCAGGTCTAACAATCGCCACTTCAATAACCAAATCATAAAAACAGGTTGGTTTTAATCTTGGTAACATGGACTGTTGTGCACGGCTTTCAATCTGGAAGACACCGATTGTATCTGCATGGCTTACCATTGCATAAACAGCTGGATCATCCTGCGGAATATTTGCCAATGTAAGCTCCAGCCCATAGTGTTGCTCCGCCAGTTTAAAAGCTTTGCGTATACAAGTGAGCATTCCCAATGCTAGTACATCAATCTTTAAAAAACCAAGCGCATCTATATCGTCTTTGTTCCACTCAATGCATGTCCTGTTCTCCATGCGAGCATTGAGTACCGGACATAAATTGGAGAGTTTATCATTGCTGATTACAAAGCCACCTGTATGTTGCCCAAGCTGTCTTGGAAAACCCATAAACGCTGATGTTAACTGTAATACTTTTCGCAGGTGCGCATCATTGGCGTTAAGCCCCTGCTCTTCCAGTTGTTTTCCTTCAAACCATTCTGGGGTAAACTCCCAATTAGATCCTGAAAGTTGGTTGATGGTATCCACAGACAAACCCATAGCCTTGCCAACATCCCTGATGGCGCCTTTCTGGTGTTGTTGTGTAACTGTCGCCACTATAGCTGCACGGTCGCGGCCATATTTATTGTAGATATACTGGATTACTTCTTCTCTTCTTTCATGTTCAAAATCTACATCAATATCCGGCGGTTCATTTCTCGCCGCAGAAATGAAGCGCTCAAAAAGCAACTCAAATTTTGTGGGGTTTACTGACGTAATACCCAAACAAAAACAAACAGTGGAATTAGCTGCTGATCCTCTTCCCTGGCATAAGATATCCTGCGATCTTGCATAACGAACAATATCATATACTGTAAGAAAATATGCTGCATAATTCATCTCCTCTATAAACTTTAACTCATGATTGATGGTAGCCATCGTTTTCTCCGGTACATCTTCTCCAAATTGAAGTATTGCACCTTCCCAGGTAAGATAAGTCAACTCTTCCTGCGGCGTTCTGCCTGCTGAAGTTATCTCAACCGGGTAAACATATTTCAGTTCATCCAGGCTAAAACTGCATGCTTCTTCTATTGCTACACTTTGTGCCAGCGCAGCTGGATATTGCATAAACAGGCGTTGCATTTCTTTAATGTTTTTTAAATGCCGCTCTGCATTTGCCTCCAGTTTAAACCCAGCATTATAGATGGTGCATTTTTCGCGGATGCAGGTAACCACATCCTGTAATTGCCGCCTTGATGCATCATGATAATGCACATCATTTGTGGCAACCATTGGCAATTGATAACGTTGTAATAATTGCAACAAACGAAAAAGTTTTTTTGTATCGTGGCCATTGTAGCATCTTGTTGCGGCGATATGCAATTCGCTGCCAAATACATCAACATACTCCTGCAAGGGTTGAAGAAATGTTTTATCAAATTCAAACATTGCATTCAAACGTTCTGGTGGAACAGCAATCAATTTTATTCCTTTGCAATGCTCATATACATCCTGTTTATACAAATGGCAGTCGCCCTTTTCTGCACGCAGGTTGCCCTTGGTGAGCAATGCACAAAGCGACTCATACGCAGGTTTATTTGTTGGATAAGCCAGCAACGGCGGCCCATCCAGCAGATCGAGCCTGCAGCCAACTATTGTTCTTATCCCTTTCTTTTTTGCGGCAACATGCGCCCTTACAATACCTGCAAGCGTGTTGCGGTCTGTGATGGCAATTGAGCGGTATCCGTACAAAGCGGCTTGCTTAACGAGTTCTTCCGGATGCGACGCCCCACGCAAAAAACTAAAATTGCTTGTAACCTGTAATTCTGTATAATCCATTTTTTATTTTTTTGGTACCGGCTTTTGATACATGTGGCATCGTCTGTTGTGTCACTCACTTGTTCTATTGAACTTCGGGCAGCAAGCCGCGAGCTTCGAGCCTGTACCCGACAAAATCTATTGGATTACGAATGCCCGCAGCCTGCAGCTAAAGCTCCTAACTATTCTTAAGTACAAGAGTGCGACGCAACGATGTATCATACTTATTCCAAAGCCGGGCTCATAATTATTTCTATCAAAAAAAATCTTTTCCTAATGCCCAATAATTCTAAGACTGTTCAGGCAAAAAATCCATGGATAAACCATGCAGGTAATTTTTCATCATCATAATGCCCGGCCCGGAAGAGCCAGTAGCGATGGCCTTCTTCGTCTTCCACACAATAGTAATCCCTGGGCAGGCCGCTGTCGAGCCACCATTCACGTTCTATGCGCTCGGGGCCATCGGCTTTTTTAATGTTGTGCAATTTGCCCTTGTAGCGAAAAGACATGGGCGGATAATCGGGCACCGGTGCCGTTACTTCCACAGGCTCTGGTTTGCTTAGCAGTTGAATGGGCCTGCGCTGATCATTGCGCCATTGCGTAGTTGGCTCTTCGGTAAGCGTTGAGGCTTGTTTAAGAGAACGCTCTGGCCAGTAATGTTCATCTGGCAGAAAACGATGAATACTGTTGGCGCCAAACCTGCCGCTGATGCGATCGAGGAGCTCAGCTATCTTTAGATCTTCTATTACGTTGGCTTCGCCCCAGAGCGTTTCCTGCAATGCGGATATGTCTTCCACTTTTGCTGCTTCGAGCACAAACAGTTCTATTCCAAGATCGGGTGCTATAGTATTGATCTTTAGTTCGAAGAGTTTAAACAAATGACCGGCGTTATAGGATGCCCTGTTGGTTCCGATGGCGATCTGTTCGATCCTGCCATCAACCCTATGGCATTTAAGCGTAGCGGTGCGCAGGCCTTTTTCTTCTTTTTGCAAACGGTGGCAAATTTTCTCCAGCAATTGTTTCAGGGCAATCTCAATACCCGGTGCGGTGCGGATTGGGTCAAAACAAACAAGCTTTTCCTGCCAGATTTCCAGCGGGTGAATTGGTTCAATATGTTCCATCTCAAATCCCAGAGCCTGGTCTAATCTTAAAAGCAACGACTTACCAAAGCGGCGCCGTAATGCAGAACGTGGCATAGATATAAAACTGCTGATTGTTTTGAGTCCGAGCCTGTGCAGCTTTTCTGTGATAAGAGGTTCAAGGCGTAATGCTTCGGGTGGTAGTTCCAGCAGTGCAGCCGATTCATTGCCTGATGAAATGATGCTATTGTTTTGTCCAAAATGTGTAACTGCCCATGCTGTGCCAATGGTATCTGCCATACCCAGTTTTACCTGATACCCAAAATGATTAAGGTGTTTGATAATATCGATTAAATAATGCTGTTCGCTACCCCAAAGATGGGTGCAGCCACTTGCATCAAGGATCAATCCGTCCGGAGGATCTATTGCTGTAATTGGTGTATATCTTATACACCATTCCCCAAATGACATTATTAGTTTGATAACTTGCCCGGGTTTATCATCGGATACCTGTAATGCAGGAAGGATAGCTTTTGCATCTGCCACCGCCATTCCGGGAAATATTCCTGCCGAAGCGGCAATTGTATTTGCTGTAGTTATGATCATGCGGCCATGAACAGGTGCAGAAAATGCGAAGGGAATATTTTTTAATAATGGCTGATGACGAACCATCCAGTTCGTTAGTAGCTGCGGGAACCATATCGTAACATATCGCTTGCTCATCTTATCCTGTTTGCCGGACCAATTGCAAAGGCATTTCAATAACATCAGCAGGTATAACCTGTTGGAACTGGTTACCTGCCCACTCGATCTGCCATGATCCCGGTTTACCATTTCTTACTTTGAGCAGTTCCACATTCCAGCGGGTAAAACCAACACCGGGTAAACCATCTTCGGGCTTACTTGGAAGCGAATTAATTTTCCAACGGGAGACAGCTGCCACAGGGTTGAGATTGGGTGGGTGGTGCCGCAAAATAAAACCGGTAACTTTTGATTTTTCCACCGCCAGTTGCAGTTTTCTTGAAGCAGTTAAATTAATATTCCTGATCTCACCAACAACAGCAGCAAGCCTTTCGCACTTTAAGGCTTCTTCCATTGCCCATAATGCTTCTGTATCTTTTTTTACATCGATAAAGATCAGTCTGTGTGGCGTTATACCAAATGCTTCCATTGCAGCGGGGAATAAGGTTCGGGAGGAGCTGACCCAAAGACAAATGCCGGATTTATTGATTATACGACTGAGCAAAGCGGCTACAAAAGCATTTGTTGCGGCCGCACTTTCGCTGGCTTCGCTTATAAATTCATGCATTGCCCCGGTTGGAAAACTGTTGTTTGGAAAAGCAAGTTCAATCGGCCTGAAACCAATATCCAGCCTGTTTGCGGAAGATAATGACTTAACTCCCTGCAAGGGAAGGATTGCTTTTTGCAACTGATCGATAATATTACTTTTGTTAGAGAGCATGCAGGAACAAAAGTACTAAATACTAACATATTTAGCATTTTATTACTTACAAATTCTTTTCCCTGTTGCAGTATTTTGATTGGGAGTATGAATTTGGATAGATTGAAAGTAGGACGGTAAGTGGCCAGCAAAAAGCATTATATACCTGAGAATTAAACCAATAAAATTGGGCTTAGATTTAATGAATGGCTTTCTACAGTTGACAATTGTTCTGAAAGTACAAGAGTGCGACGCAACCGGGATGCCATGAAATAAAAATGCAGGGCCAATACCTGCATTTCATTTTTTGTAAGAGAAATATTTTTACCGGGGCCATAAATTTGATGGGTATTCGCCGGAACTTACCAATGCATTGATACACTTTTGAACAACGGGTGCATCTTCTTTATAAGTTACGCCAAACCATTTTGCATTTGTAGCTACAATTTCAATTATGCCCCGGCCAGATTTAATAAACTGATCGGCCATGCGGGGAATTAAGAATTCTGCTTTGGGATTCTGTAAATTTTCATCGAGAAAAATATTAAATTCATCTTCGCACATAGTGATATATGAAGAAGCAAAACAAAAAAAGTTCATGCTGACTTTTGTGGCGGGCGATAATTCTGTAAGCGTATCATTCTCTTCATAAACGATTTTACCTTCTTTTTTATATATTTTGAGGCGTTCATCTATGCCAGTCATTTCATTGGAATCATTAACAGAAATTACGCCTCTGCTTACACTGCCATGATCGCTTAATGTATTTTCAAGTTCATAGCCAAGTACTGCAAAATTTTTATCGGAGCATTTAGTGATGAGAAAATTATATGCCTTATTAAAAGCATCTCTACCATAAAAATCATCGGCATTAATAACAGCGAAAGGGCCATTAACAGCATCTTTACAACAAAGAACGGCGTGCGCAGTACCCCACGGTTTTGTACGTGTTTCGGGGATTGCTCTGGCGCCAGTAAAGGAGGTTAGCTCCTGGTAAACGTAGCCTGTTTCAATTTTGCCGGAAAGTTTTGGTTCAAAAATAGCCTTGAAATTATCTGAAAAATCTTCGCGGATTAGGAATACTACTTTTGTAAATCCGGCTGCGATTGCATCGTAGATTGAATAATCCATTATTGTTTCTCCTGAGGGGCCAAAACCTTCTATCTGTTTCATACTTCCATACCGGCTTGCCATGCCAGCGGCTAAAATTACTAGTGTAGATTGCATCTTCATTAATTTTGACTTTTGCGAAGCTAAATGTTTCGGGCTAAGAACCAAATTATTCTATATCATTTTATTGTGTATGGAAGATACAATTGACATTAAAAAAATTTACACACAAACGATCGAAGCCAACTGGTTGTTGGAAAAAAATGTAACGCTTGATGTATTAAGGCTTGATGTAATAGACAAGATAATAAGCGGTAACAAATGGTTTAAGCTTAAATATTATTTACAGGATGCATTTGAAAAAGGTGTTGAAACAATTGCAACTTTTGGTGGTGCATACAGCAATCACATTATTGCAATGGCATATGCCTGCAAACTGGCTGGATTTAAAAGTGTTGGCATAATAAGAGGTGAGAGACCGAAGGAATTTTCGCATACATTATTGATGGCACAAGAGTTTGGCATGGATATACATTTTGTAAGCCGCACAGCTTATAGAAATAAAGAAATGATAAAAGCCGATTTTAGTAATGTTTATTGGGTTAACGAGGGAGGTTACGGAATTAAAGGTATGGTGGGCGCAAAAGAGATACTGTTACTAACAGACAAAACGAAGAATTATTCTCATATAATTTGTGCAGTTGGTACCGGAACAATGATGGCAGGAATTATTGAAGCTTCCAATGAAGATCAGCAGGTGATGGGGATATGTGTGATGAAAGGTAACAGTGAAATGCTAAAAAACATATCTGGCTTAACCAGCAAGAATACTGATAAAAAATATAAAATTATACAGGGCTACCATTTTGGCGGATATGCAAAACACCCGCCAGAGTTGATTAATTTTATGAATATTACTTTCAAAAAGTACCTGCTGCCAACAGATATTATCTATACTTCAAAAACATTCTATGCTATTGAAAAGATGATTCTAAACAATACATTTCCGTCTGGAAGTAAAATTCTGATGATTCATAGCGGTGGGCTGCAGGGCAATCTTTCCCTTCCTGCAAATTCGCTGTGTTTTTAATTAAAGCATCTGGCAGCTATATTTGCAAACAATTCAAAAAAATGAAGCGTATTTTTTTAGGCTTGTTGGGTTTAATTGTTTTTATTGGTGAGGCAAGGGCGCAAAAGCCACTCCCTGATTTTTTAGCTGAAGATCTTGGAAACAATAAGATACGGATATCATGGATAAACCCATACGGTGAAAGCTGTGTTCAATTGAATGTACAGGTATCCTACGACAGCCTGAGAAATTACAGAACTATTTTCTCTACCGAATCGCCACAATTACCCCAAAATGGGTTCATCTACACGCCAACTTACAGCGGAAAATTTTACTACCGTATTTATTATATATTGGACGGAAAGTCTTTTTTATTTTCGAAGGCTAAGAAAGCTGCATTTTCACCAGACCTTGCAAACGATAGATCGCAAAACAAGAATAATCAAACAGAAACGGAAATAAACGCACAAAAGCGAAAGCCAACAGGAAACATAGCCGATCCCGAATTTGTGGATGAATCGCAGCCCGGGTCGGAACCGCCACCAGCTCCACGTTTTATAAGTATTCTCACAAAAGATTCCGTGTTGGCTCAGTTGGAGTATAGTATCTATAAAATATTTAAAGATTCCATTAATAAAAAAACAAGGGATACGCTCCTGGTTTTGGGGCAGGATCAGGTTATGCTTAAGCCATTTGATCCGGCAAGTATTTATACACCTTCGCAATACGTTACTACCAACCTGGATGGTTTTATAAAATTGAAATTACCAGAAGCTGCCGCAAAAAAATACAGGCTTATTTTCTTTGAAAATGATGGTAAAAAGATATTTACCATTAACCATATTACCGATACAGAACTAATTATAGACAAGGCAAACTTCCTTCATGCAGGTTGGTTTAAATTTGAGCTTTACGAGAATGATAAACTAAAAGAACGGAATAAAATATTACTGCAGCGCGAATTAAAATAGAATATTATTCAAACGAAGCATCAAACACCTTTTCAAAATTTCTTTTTACTTTTTGTTTTATGTCATCCATTGAAACGGTATATCCCAGCTCTGCTTCAAGTGAAGCAACTTTTTTGTTTTGTATCCCGCAGGGCACTATGTAATCAAAAAATGAAAGGTTGGTATTAATATTAAAAGCAAACCCATGCATCGTAATCCAACGGCTGCATCTTATGCCCATAGCGCATATTTTTCTTTCCAATCCCATAATATCGGGCTCTAACCAAACACCGGTTTCGCCGTTACTTCGCATTCCCTGCAAGCCATACTCCGCCATCGTTCGTATAATTACTTCTTCAAGGCTGCGCAAATACCATCCAAGATCTGGCTTAAATTGGTCAAGGTCAATAACCGGGTACCCAACCAACTGTCCCGGCCCATGAAAAGTTATATCACCACCCCGGTTTGTCCTGAAGTATTCAATGCCTTTGTCCAGCCTGTCTGCCTCGCTAATCAGCACATGCGCTTCCTTACCATTTTTGCCCAGTGTATAAACCGGAAAATGCTCTGTAAACAATAAATAATTTACCGGCTTCTGTGTTTCATCAGCTTCCTGTTTTATACGTACATTTTGTTGCAGCAGGTCTTCCTGATAGTCCCAAACTTCCTTGTAGTGGCGCATGCCTATGTCTTGTAAAATAACTTTTTTAGTCATTGGCTGCAAAGATAAGTGCTTTGGAATCTGCGTATTTGCAGATTGCTAATTGCCCTGGTTAAAAGGTAAATTCGATATAAAAGAGTAAGGGTGTTAATTAATAAAATATTTTTTGGCCGGGCAGTAGAATTTCTATGATGCATTCCTTGCGTCGCACTCTTGTACGGTAGAATGATTGGCAACCTTTATAGCAGCGAAAAATAAACACTTTAGTAAAAAATTGTTAGCACGCTAATTAGCTGTTGCATTTGCTTGCAATTTTATAATATATCCATTTGATACAGAATTTGAAATATACAAAGGATCTAAATGAACTAACTTTATATATGCAATCACAAATTAAAAATTGGCAATAGAATTATATTTTAATCCAATGAAGACAATAACATTAAAAAATGGTGCACAGGTATTGTTTCGTTTGCTTGTATCAACAGATAGTGAAGCACTCTTTCTATACCTGCAGAATCTTTCGGCAGAGTCACGTTCAAGGTTTGGTCCCCATGCATTCGATCAGCCTACAATAGATCATATCTGCACCCATCATGATACAGATGACGTAATGCGATATATCGCCCTTTGCAATGGTAACATTATTGCCTATATGCTGGTAAAGCATGGGCTTATTGAATGGGATTCCATAAGATTTACGGCGAGATCGCAGTATTTTGATCCCATAACGACAGCAACCTATGCTGCTTCCGTTTTAGACAAATGGCAAAATACCGGGCTGGGATCAGCAATGTTTGAATTAATATTAGAAGACCTTAAAAAAAGATATTTTCAGCAATTAATATTGTGGGGTGGGGTACAGGCAACCAATGATCGGGCTGTTCACTTTTACGAAAAATTTGGATTTAAAAAATTTGGGTCCTTCTGGCACGATGAGAAAGATAATTTAGATATGTTGCTTGAGCTTTAGCTACTTCAATCTGTAAATATATTTGCCCTATATTGGCTCAGTTGAAAACTAAAAGTGTTACCATGCAGCCACTGCTTAAGCGGAAAAGCTCCAAAATAAGCTTATTAGAATTATGACTGTAGGGTCAAAATTATTCTTATCTTTTTTACTGAAAAATCGGTTGTCTTCAAAGGCAGTCTTCACTTATTTTTGCAGCGAATATGATTGACGGAATTGATTTACTACCCGAAGAAAATTCGGAAGTGCTATACGAACGAAAATCTTTTTTAATTGACAAGGGCCAGGAACCGTTGCGTATTGACAAATGGGTGCAGCAGCATCTCACCAATGCAACCAGAAGTAAAATTCAGCAGGGAATTGAGGCGGGCTTTATTACGTTGAATGGTGGCCCCGTAAAAAATAATTATAAAGTAAGGTCGGGCGACGAAATAGTGGTTTTAAGCTTTACCAACCCAGAGGAAACCAATGTAATTCCAGAGCCTGTTCCCCTGAATATTTTGTACGAAGATGATACTGTAATGGTTTTAAACAAACAGGTTAATATGGTAGTTCACCCAGGTGTGGGTAATTATACCGGAACGCTTTTAAATGGAATTGCTTATCACTTACTAAAGCAAAATCCTGGCGTTACTGAAGAAACGTTGCCGCGCTACGGTCTGGTACACCGAATTGATAAAAACACAAGCGGCCTCTTGGTTTGCGCCAAAACAGGAGAAGCCGCTGCTAATCTGGCCAAGCAGTTCTTCAATCATACAGTTTCAAGAAGATACCTGGCGCTCGTATGGGGCAATGTAGCGGAAGACCACGGAACAATTATTGCACATGTTGGCCGCCACCGGCGTTTCAGAAAGATCTATGATGCTTATCCGGATGGCGAATATGGCAAGCATGCTATTACACATTACAAAGTTCTGGAACGTTTTAATTATGTAACACTGGTCGAGTGTGTGCTGGAGACCGGGCGTACACACCAGATACGCGTACATATGAAGTACATTGGCCACACGCTATTTAACGACCGTGAATATGGCGGCGACAAAATTTTAAAAGGAACAATTTATACCAAATACAAACAGTTTGTTGACAACTGTTTTTTGTATTGCCCGCGCTGTGCGCTGCACGCAAAAACGCTGGGCTTTATACACCCTAAAACAAATGAAGAAGTTTTTTTCGATAGTCCCGTTCCAGTCGATATGTACAATGTAATAGAAAGATGGCGTAACTATTTGCAGGCAAAAAATTAAGCAAAAATGTTTTGAAGCAGAACATTGTCAATTTTATGCAGGGTTGCTTGCGGCTTGCCGGCCTATACCGCTGCTCGCAACTTTGTAGTTCTAATTACAGCATGGCAAATTCCATCAAAATTATTAAACAGCAACCTGTTTTATAACACTAAAATACCTTTTGCCTCAATAACAATCTCTTTTTTGGGTTCTGTTATGGCGGCTATTTCATCGTTGGTTTTACCTGCATCTTTTGCAAAATGCCTCAAATCATTAACTGAAGTAATTTTTTCTTCTGCGGTGCCTTCAATAACAATTTCTTTACCACTAATGGCAAGCGGAACAAAAAAAGAATGACCACTCATCTTAACCATTATATCGCTGTCGGCAGATTTTATTTTTAACCAGCATCCCATTTCTTCGCACACGCTGGTAACAGTGCCTTTCAGTTTCACTTGCTGTGTTTTGTTTTGCTTTTCGTTAATTTTTATTTTGTTCACCATCTGCTCAACTGTTACTGCATCATCGGCTGTGGTAACTTGTCCAAATGTTGCACCCTTTTCTGCCGGAACACTTGGTGCCTGTGCATTTGCTGTGCATACAATAACAAGAGCTGTTAACAATGCCATTATCTTTTTCATAAAATAACTTTTTAATTAAAGATGTAAAGTAACAAAAAAAAAATTGAGAAAAGATGAACTCAAAACTTGTTTAAACAAGTGATGCTGAAGTTGAACAAAGAACAAAGCGTAGAAGTGAGTGACACAACTAAAGCTGAATAGCACCATTTGGCTGGTTGCAAAAAAATTATTAATGAATAAGTCGCTACTTGGCACAATGAAAAGTGAACGATCAACTATAAACAATGAACCAAAAACTACCCGCCCAAAATTCAAACTTCAAACTGTTCCCTTATCTTCGCCACACAAATTTTTTACTATGAATCTTCATGAATACCAGGCCAAAGAGCTGCTTAAAAAATACCATGTTCAGGTAC
>JBBRDW010000105.1:0-15637 GCA_038203525.1 Chitinophagales bacterium
CATGAAAAAGGTAATTAACATAAACTTCCAGGGTCGCGTAGTTCCCATTGAGGAAACCGCGTACGACATACTGAAACAGTATGTTGAAAGCCTGCGTCGTTACTTTAATAACGAAGAAGGCAAAGAAGAAATAATCAACGATATTGAAGGCCGCATAGCGGAACTTTTTGCCGAAACACTTAAAAAAGGCAGCACCTGTATAACAGATGATGATGTAAATGCCATCATTAAAAGCATGGGCCGCCCTGAAGAGTTTGAAGCGGAGGAAGCTAGTGTTAAATCTCAGCTCAGCGGCGAAAGCAGGCAACAACAGTCGTACAGCAGCACTTCCTCTGCACAAAGTAATAATACTGCAGGTGCAAGACCAAGCCGCCTCTTTAGAGACGAAAACAATAAATTGCTTGGTGGCGTTTGCGCTGGTATTGCCAACTATTTTGGTATAGATAAAATAATTGTAAGAATATTATTTATACTGGGTTTTGGAATAACATTCATTCCATACCTTATACTTTGGGTGGCCGTACCCAGTTCCGCTTCAACCGTAATTGGTTCTGTACGTAAACGCCTTTACCGCGATCCTGAAAACAAATTTATTGCAGGCGTTTGCGGAGGACTATCTTCCTATTTCGGCGTAAATGTTTGGGTGCCACGTGTGCTCTTTCTTATACCATTCATTTCATTTGTAACCAACTGGAATCATTGGGGTATGTTTAATCTGCCAAACTTTGTTAACCTTTCTTTCAGCCCGGGCAGTATACTTATCTATATTATTCTTTGGCTGGTTATTCCTGAGGCTCAGAGCACATCAGAAAAGCTGGAAATGAAGGGTGAAAAGGTTGATATGAACAGTATCAAAAACACCATACAGAAAGATATGGAAGGCTTTGGCGAAAGAGCAAAAGAATTTGGAAAAGAAGTGGGTGAAAAAGCAGCAGAACTAGGCTCGAAAATTGGTGAACGCGGAAAACAGGTTGGCGCAGAAGCCAGTACAGTTGCCCGAAAAACAGGCACCGGGCTAGGCGATGTTATTGCAATGATTTTTAAAATTTTCGCCTACTTTATTCTGGCTATCGTATTATTCTCTTTGGTGGTATCGCTCTTTGGTATTGGGGTTGTTTTTACAGGCTTGCTGCCACTTAAAGAATATGTGATAAGTGATGGTATGCAAACCGTATTTGTTTGGGGTGCACTGATACTTTTTATATGGGTTCCTGTAATCGGCATCATCACATGGATCATTCGCCGCCTTGCTAAAGTTACCAGCAACAGCAGTTTTATACGTTACACTTTTATAGCGCTCTGGTTAATTGGTTTGTTCTGTGTAATTGGTTTAATTACCTCGCTTAGCAACGATTTCCAGTACCACAATTCGCCAGCGGAAACATCGGTTAAGTTAGCCAACCCCTCTGTTTCAAAACTGGAACTTAAAGATGCGCCTGACACAAGGTATTACGTGAACAATTCCTGGTTGCATTTGGAGCCATTTGCTTCTATTGATCAGGACACCGTTAGAGTTAAAAACATAAGGCTGAGGATTATGAAATCGTCAACTGACAGCTTCCAGGTTAGCGTACTTAAAATGGCGAGCGGTGCAACCCGTCAGGAAGCAGAAGACAGGGTGGAGGCAATGAGTTACGATATCAATCAACAAGACAGTTTGCTCGAGTTTGAAAGAGGTTTTGCCATCACCCCAAAGGAAAAATTCCGTAACCAGATTATATATGTAACCGTCCGCGTTCCGGTTGGTAAAAGAATATTAGTTGACAGGAATACATACTGGAACGATTATGTGCACATAGGCATGGGTTGGGAAATGAATGACTGGGACTGGAGAAATGAAGATAACAATGGTTTCAACTGGGAGAGCGATGTAGAATATGTAATGACAGAAAATGGTCTTAAAAGGGTTTATCCGGAATTAAAAAACGATTCAAATGATGACAGCAACCAGGATTTACAGGAGCCGGCAAAACCTGCACCATCCGATTCTAACCGTTATCATTATCAGCCAGATACAACACCAGTAAAGAACGAACAAAAAGCATCTGTTTTACCGGCAATTGAAAAGCATTTTTTCGGCATAGATATTCATGACCTGGCATCCACTTTTTTGGGGAGTGCCACTATATAAACTCGGTTAAGGTTGGGAGAAAAGAACCCGGTTCCGTTTGCGGAGCGGGGTTCTTCCCTTCTTGTAATTTTTTTTATCTGCATTAAAGTTTTAAATCACAGGTAAGAATACCTGTGATTTTTTGTTTTATGTACCCGGCAGTAAATCTTTGTGAAACGTTCCTTGCGTCGCACTCTTTTAGGTTTGGATCTTTAATGAACAGTGAATAATGAGCAATAAACAGTGAACCACTCTTTGCCTATTGCCTTGTTGCCTTATTACCTGTAGTACAAGAGTGCGACGCAAGTAAAGCTTCATTAAAATACCAAAGCCGGGCCCAAAAAAAGGCTGTTTATAATATTTTTTCTGCGGCAGTAACTCGCTTATTTTTGCCGTCAATAAAATTAATACATGAATAATACACCGTTCACACAAAAGCATATTGCACTCGGCGCAAAGATGGCAGTATTTGCAGGTTATAACATGCCCATCAGTTACACCGGCATTAACGATGAACATGCGGCTGTGCGTACCAATGCAGGTGTATTCGACGTGAGCCATATGGGTGAGTTTATTGTAAAGGGAGAACATGCGCTCGACCTTATACAACGCGTAACCACAAACGATGCATCGAAGCTTAGCAATGGCAAAGCGCAATACAGTTGCCTTACCAATAACAATGGCGGCATTGTTGATGACCTGATTGTGTATTGCGTTGACGAAAATAAAGTGTACATGCTCGTGGTAAATGCGTCAAACATTGAGAAAGACTGGAACTGGATCAGCAGCCACAACACTAAAAATGCAGATCTGCAAAACATCAGTCAAAGAACCTGCCTGCTTGCAATACAGGGACCGAACGCCTGTAAAATACTGCAGCCGCTTACCGATATTGATATCATGAATTTAAAATATTACACGTTTGTAAAAGGCAAATTTGCGGATGTAGATAATGTGCTCATCAGCGCCACAGGTTATACCGGTTCAGGCGGCGTTGAAATTTATTTCGATGATAAAAACGATGCTGCCAATATTATCTGGGATGCTATTTTTGAAGCAGGCAAAGCACAGGGTATTAAACCAATCGGACTTGGTGCAAGAGATACCCTGCGGTTGGAAATGGGCTTCTGTTTATACGGCAACGATATTGATGATACCACTTCGCCATTAGAAGGCGGTCTTGGCTGGATAACCAAACTAAATAAAGAAACACCCTTCACTGCGAAAGAAATTATTGAAAAACAAAAAGCCGAAGGCATCAAGCGAAAACTGGTTGGTTTTGTAATGATAGATCGGGGTATTCCAAGACACGATTATATTATTAAAGATGCGGCCGGAAATACGATTGGCAAAGTAACCAGCGGCACACAGGCACCGTCGCTTAATAAGGCAATTGGCATGGGTTATGTTGCCACCGAACATGCTGGTTTGGATAGCGAAATTTATATTGATATCCGCAATACGCCTGTAAAAGCAAAAGTGGTAAAAGCGCCGTTTGCTTAATACCATTATGAACCAGGCAATTGAACTTCTATGAGGCTTTGGTTGCGTCGCACTCTTTTACTGACAGTAATTCTACGGAGCAAAACACCAGACCCAATATTTTCACAAAGCAAACTTCTTTAACGCTGTGAAATAAAACTCAGTGTAGCTCTGTGGTAAAAAAATAAGGTATGCCTGTAATTCATCTTACCACATTGATTCATGCGCCAATAGAAACAGTTTTCAATCTCAGCAGAAGTATAGACCTGCGTCAAACAAGCATGAGCCATACTTCAGAAAAAGCCATTGCAGGAATAACAACAGGGTTAATAAATGAAGGCGAAACTGTAACATGGAATGCCAAGCATTTTTTCAAAATACGGATGCTTAAAGTAAAGATTACATCAATGCAACCATACACGTCGTTTGAAGATGAAATGCTTGAAGGCGATTTTAAAATGATGAAACATCAACATATTTTTAAACCAGCAGAAAACGGAACACTCATGACAGATGCGTTTTCTTTTGAAGCACCTTACGGCATTATTGGTAAAATCATCAGCTATGTATTTCTTACTGCTTATATTAAAGCATTACTTATGCAGCGTAACCACGTTATAAAAGAATATTCCGAAAATGGTAAGTGGAAAACAGTTTTACCATAAACCCACATATAAAATACATTTGCCACAAACTCATATTTGTTGAAGCGCATTATTTTCACCGTAACCAACGATCTTACTTACGACCAGCGTATGCAGCGCATCTGCACATCGCTTGCTGCTAATGGGTTTGCTGTAACACTCGTAGGTAGAAAATTAAAAACATCCCTTCCGCTTACCGAACAATTGTTTAGGCAAAAAAGACTGAGATGCTTTTTTACAAAAGGTTTCCTTTTTTATGCGGAATATAATAAGCGTCTTTTTTTCTGGCTGCTGTTCCAAAAGGTTGATATTATTTGCGCAATTGATCTCGATACCATTCTTGCATGCTATGCTGCGTCTGCCCTGCGGGGCAAGCAGCGTGTTTACGATGCGCATGAATTATTTACGGAACAAAAAGAAATTGTAACCAGACCTGCTGTTCATAAATTTTGGATGGCAGTTGAACAGTTTGCAGTACCGAAATTCATAAATGGTTATACCGTAAATCAATTTATTGTAGAAGAGCTGCAGCGAAGGTACGGTGTGCATTACGGTATTGTTCGCAATTTGCCTGTTCTTGTACCGGTGTCTTTGGGAGAGCGGTTGGGAGGCAGGCCGTTCATTATTTACCAGGGCGCAGTAAACGAAGGCCGCAGTTTTGAAACACTGATACCTGCTATGCAATATGTAAATGCCAAATTGAAAATTTTTGGAAAAGGAAATTTTTTTGAGCAGGTGAAACAATTGATCAAAGATTATAAAGTAGAAAATAAAGTGCAGTTATTGGGTTTTGTTGTTCCGGCAGAACTTAAACAAATTACACCACAAGCTTATATAGCAGTAACCCTATTTGAACAAACAGGGCTTAACCAATTCTATTCTTTAAGCAACCGTTTCTTTGATTATATAATGGCTGCCGTGCCGCAGGTTTGTGTTAATTATCCTGAGTATAAAACGATCAATGATGCACACAATATCGCTTTGATGGTGGATGATACCAGCATCAAAACAATTGCCGATACATTGAACAGGTTGTTAAACGATAAGGCTTTGCATGAACATTTGCAGGAGAACTGTGTTAAAGCAAGAGAGATACTGAATTGGCAGGAAGAAGAAAAAGGATTGATTGAATTTTATAAAAGGTTAAGAGATGAATGAATTATTTGTTTTTCACACGTAGATGCCAGGAGGCAAGGCCGCCAAGGGCTACAATAATTTTCTTTGCGGCTTTCAGGCTTCGAGACCTTGCGTGAGAAAGCTCATTAAAGATTCCGTACGTACAAGAGTGCGACGCAAGTAAAGCTTAATCAAAGATTTACTGCCCGGCTCATAAAAATAAAACATTGGATAAGCACTTACATATTATTAGTCTTGATGTTCCGTACCCCGCAAATTATGGTGGCGTGTACGATCTTTTTTACAAGCTTCCGGCTTTGCAGGCTCAGGGCGTAAAAATCCATTTGCACTGTTTTGATAATGGCCGCGGCGAACAAGCTGAGTTGAATAAGTACTGCGAGGAAGTGCATTACTACCAGCGCAATACTGGCCATAAGGGATTCTCTTCAACGCTACCTTACATTGTTGCAAGCCGCAAGAATGAAGCGCTTGCAACGAATCTTTTAAAAGATGATTATCCCATTTTTATGGAAGGCGTTCATTCCACGTACGTCACGCAGGACCTGCGTTTCAGCGAACGCAGGAAATTTGTACGTATACACAATGTAGAGCATCAATATTACCGTGAGCTGTTTTCCTGTTCGCACAATGCTGCAAAAAAAATGTATTATTTGTGGGAGAGTCGCCTGCTGAAAACATACGAACAGCAACTGGTAAACAAGGCCACAGCGTTTTGGGCCGTTACGCAAAAAGACACAGACTATTACCGTGACGATCTGCACTGCAGTACGATGGATTACCTGCCTTTATTTCTGCCCGACTGGCATGTGAAATCCATAGAAGGTATGGGCACTTTTTGTTTGTATCATGGCAATCTTGAAGTTTCTGAAAATGCATATGCGGCGGAATGGCTGCTTAAAAATATTTTTAATAAGCTGGAAATTCCTTTGGTTATTGCAGGAAAAAACCCTTCGGCAGCATTAGAGAAAATGGTGCATAAAAATATGAATACCTGTGTTGTTGCAAACCCTGGCGAAAAAGAATTACAGGACTTGATCTCAAAGGCACAACTTCATATACTGCCTTCCTTTAACAGTACTGGTATTAAGATAAAATTGCTTAATGCATTACACAATGGCCGCCACTGTTTGGTAAACACGCAGATGGTTGAAGGAACAGGGCTTGAGGAATTGTGTATAACTGCCGATGATATCAATACATTCCGTGCAAGAGTTGAGCAGCTTTATCAACAGCCATTTACGCAAAGCGATATTGACGCAAGAAAGAAATTATTAATGAATAATTACAACAATGAAGCTGGCGCAAAACAAATGCTGCATTGGATTTGGACGCAGTACGCGTAGCATGTTGATTCGTTGATTGGTTGCAGGGTTTGCATTTAAATACAAAATTAGTCAACTTCTCAGCTATTTCAACTTCTCATCTAAACCTCAGCCACGGTGCTGTCGAACACATGCCCACGTTCTGTCTTAAGCATTCTCGATGGGTTTTTGCTGATCACTATAAAATCGTGTGTAGCCATAATTATTGCTGTTCCATAATCTTTGCTAATCTGGAAAAGCAGACCCATAATTTCATCGCTGGTTTCAGGGTCCAGGTTGCCGGTAGGTTCATCGGCAAGAATTAATTTAGGCGAGTTTAATAAAGCACGGGCAATATCTATACGTTGCTGTTCGCCGCCGCTCAGTTCAAAAGGCATTTTAAATCCTTTGCTTTTTAGGCCCACTTTATCCAGCACATCGTTTATTTTTTCTTCCATTAATTTTTCGTCTTTCCAGCCAGTGGCCCGCAATACAAAACGAAGGTTTTCATGCACATTTCTGTCGGTGAGTAATTGAAAATCCTGGAAAACCACGCCAAGGTTTCTGCGCAGGAATGGCACTTTTTTCCAGTCCATTTCCCTAAGGTTAAAACCAGCCACACTGGCTTCTCCCTCGGTTAGGTGCAGCTCGCCATAAAGTGTTTTTAATAAACTGCTCTTTCCTGTTCCGGTTTTACCCACGAGAAAAACAAATTCGCCACGGCTTACAGTAAAGTTTACATCCTTTAAAATAAGGTTACTACCCTGGTATATATTTACATTGCGTACGGATACTACTGTTTCTGACATATTTAATAGATGTTTGCAAATGTAAAGTTACCCATCAAATTTTTGTTCTAATTTTTTTGATCCCGGCATTTGTTTTTATGGCATCGTTCCTTGCGTCGCACTCTTGTACTCACGGTAATTTTATTGAGCAAAATACAAAACCACAGAGTTAAAAGAGTTTTCTCAATGAAACGCTGTGCTTCTTTACTCCTTGCAGCACCGTGCAAAAATATTGCTGCAAAAAAAAGCATCAGGAACGCACATGCGTTCATGCAAAAACCATCTTCACAATGTTTTAACTAAAAAATTAGTTGTATAACTAAGAAATTAGTTTTATGTTTGACTAAGAATTTAGTTGTAAGGCTTTTACTGAATGAAATGTAAGCAGCACGAAACAAGTCTTTACTCTGCTGAATAAAGACATAACAGTAAAAGAGTGCGACGCAAGTAAAGCTTAAACAAAGAACAAATGCCCGGCTCAAAAAACTGTATTCATAAAACAAAAAGCGGTAACATGAAAGAAGCAATAAAAACGTTAACTAAAGCTGAAGAACAGGTAATGCAGGTGCTGTGGAAAATAGAAAAGGGATTTTTAAAAGATATAGTGGAAGGAATGCCCAACCCCAAACCACACTCCAATACTGTAGCTACTTTATTAAAGATATTGGTTGATAAAAAATTTGTAGAAACAGAAACTTATGGTCGCATGCACCAGTACGAACCGCTTGTAAGTAAAGACGCCTATTCAAAAAATTCATTGAACGGTTTGGTGAAAGGATATTTTGGCGGCTCGTTTACAAAAGCCGTTTCATTTCTGGTAGAAGAAAATAAACTGAGCGTGGAGGAACTGGAATTATTATTACAACAACTTAAAAAGAAATAACCATGTTACAAATACTTGCCATTTATCTTTTAAAAGTATTGATTTGCTCCGGTTTGTTACTGGCCTATTATTGGGTTGCGTTACGCAATAAACGCTTTCATTACTACAACCGTTTTTATTTGCTGATGGCTGTAGCATTAAGTTTTGCCGTTCCTATGCTTAACCTGCAGTGGTTTAGTTTTAGCAGCAATAATACACAAGCCATCAACATTTTAAATGTAATGTATGGAACAGGTGAAGAAGATGTAATAGCTGCCAGTAAAGGGTTTCAGCTTAACTGGCAGGACATGCTTTCTGTTGTTCCGTTTTTAATTACTGCTTTGTTTTTGTTGCTGCTGGCATACAGGATCATAAAAATTTATGAAGTAAAAAGAAAATATCCCGTAAGTAAAACAGATGATTTTGATTTTATTAATACAGATATGGAACAGGCGCCATTCTCCTTTCTGCGCAATGTTTTTTGGCGCACCGATATTTCGCTGGAAGAAAAAAGCGGGCAGCAAATATTGCAACATGAGCTTGCGCATATACAGCAAAAACATACCTGGGATAAATTGTTTATGCAGATCGTTCTGGCCATTTTCTGGATGAATCCGTTCTACTGGATTATACAAAGAGAGCTTTACCTGATACATGAATTTATTGCTGATGAAAAAGCCGTGGAAGATAAAGATGCCAGCGCTTTTGCTGCCATGCTCTTACACTCCCATTATGGAAAATTTATGTTTGATCCTGCGCAACCATTTTTTTACTCACCTATAAAAAGAAGATTAATTATGTTGACTACTTCAAAAAAGCCAAGCCTTAGTTATGTACGCCGTTTAATGGCTTTACCGTTATTGGTTGCTGTTATTTGCCTGTTTGCTTTCAGGCTGCAGGAGAACAGTACAATAACAGCAGTTACAAAAGTAAATGCACCGTTTAAACTTGTTGTAGATGCAGGCCACGGCGGTAAGGATAATGGCGCTGTAGGAATTAATGGGATTTTAGAAAAAAATATTGCTCTTGCTGTTTCTAAAAAAATAAAAGAATTATCTGGTGAATATGGGATTGAGGGTATAATGACAAGAGACAATGATGTGTACATGTCGCCTCCGGAGAAAGTTGATTTTGCAAATAAGCAAAATGCTGATGCGTTTGTATCTATGCATGTAAACACAATTCAAAGCAAGTTTGCCAATGCTAAAGATGCGGCCGGCATGGAGATATTTGTATCAAAGGATAATGTGCGTTTTAATGAAAGTAAAGTATTGGGTTCAGCAGTTATTGAAAGCATACAAAAAGATTTTAAAATAAATAAAAAACTGCTTGAGGGCAAAACTGGTATATGGGTTTTAAAAGCAAACCAACTTCCTTCCATACTTATTGAGTGTGGTTATATAACAAATGAAGAAGATGTAAGAAACCTTACCGATGCTGCACAGGTAGAAAGCATAGCCAGAAAAATTTTAGAAGGTATTGCATTGTATGCAAACCATGCCGCAGATGAAATAAAAGAGCTTGATGTAGAAAAAGAAACTGCAGCCGATTTTGCCGATACTACCATTCCTAAAGTAACAGCAAAATCAATCGCAAGCCCTTTGCCAGATGGGGTTTTGTATATTGTTGATGGAAAAACCATCAGCAAGAGTGAAGCCGATAAAATTAACCCAAATGATATGCAAAGCGTGAATGTAATTAAAGGCACAGACGCTATAAAGGAATATGGCGATAAGGGCAAGAATGGTGTAATTATTATTACTTCAAAAGATTACCCGCCTAAAGCTTCCATCGTTTTAAAAACACCGGGAAAAAACCCACCACTTTATATGGTTGATGGCAATTTTATTACATCGCAGGAATTGCAGATGTCGCTTTCGCCGGAAGATATTGTTTCCATGAACGTGATTAAAGGCGAAGACGCTATAAAAAAATATGGAGATAAAGGAAAGAACGGCATAATTGAAATAACTTCTAAAAATAAAAAAGAAGAAGAAAGTGGCGCTACTTTTTTTGCACCGCCTGTAATTGTGGAAGATGTACAACTTACCGAAAAACCAAAAGCAGGAGTTGTTTCTTTTACCCCTCCAGTTATTGTAAAAGATGATGAAGAAACAAATGCGTCAACTCTTGTTGATTCTGTCATCTATGTTATTGACGGAAAAATTTCAAGCAAAGAAAAAGTAAACAATATTAAACCCGATAATATTGAAAGCATGAATGTTTTAAAAGGTAAAAATGCAACAGATAAATATGGCGATAAAGCAAAGAACGGAGCTGTTGAAATTAAAATGAAAAAAGGTTAAAAAATATACTGGTATTAAACAAAAAGGCCGCAAAATTTGCGGCCTTTTCTTATACGGTTGTCACTGCATGCTCCTTTAATATCTTTTGTATTGCCGCTACCATTTTTTCGCCCTTATCTTTTATCTGTTCTTCCGTCCAGCCAAGGCTGATAGCTGTAGAAACACAGCGGCTCATAATGGCATCACTCACACTAAAATCTGTTGTTGGCAGTTTAAGCAAAGCCTCACGCTGCAATGGGTTCAGGCTATTGAGCGTTGTTGCATTTTTTAGATGATCCCACTTGCGTATGTAATGCCAGTTATTATCGAACCAGTAAAAATTGCCGGCAATAATTCCCTGCGCTTTCATCTCGGCAACCACCGCTTTTGTTATATCTTCTGTCGGCAAAAACCAACTTATAAATGTGCAGCTATCCACACCGCCTTCTGGAATTACGCGAAAAGTAATTTCGGGTATTTGGGCAAGCATATTTTTTAATTGCGTATGATTCTTTTTTTGAATGGCAAGAAAAGTATCCAGCTTTCTTATCTGTGCCAAACCAACCGCCGAGTGCAGTTCACTTATTCTAAAATTATAGCCAATAAATGGATGAAGATCTGCGCCTCGGTCAACACCCACATGATCGTGGCCATGATCAGTATAGCCATCGCATTTGGTAAAAACGTCTTTATTGCTTGTCATAACCACGCCGCCTTCGCCGCAGGTAATTGTTTTTACAAAATCGAAAGAGAAAGTGCCTGCATCGCCAATAGTGCCCAGCTTCTTGCCTTTATAAGTTCCGCCAATACTTTGGCAGGCATCTTCCAGCAGCAGTAAATTGTGTTCTTTACAAATGTCTTTCAAGGCGTCAAGATCGGCCATGCTGCCGCACATATGCACCGGCATTACGCATTTGGTGCGTGGTGTAATGGCAGCACGAACCGCATCCGGATTAAGCGTAAGTGTTTCATCCACATCAACCAAAACAGGTATGGCACCCACGCTAAGCACCGCTTCGAAACTTGCAACAAATGTGAACGATGGCGTTATCACTTCATCGCCGTAGCCTATGCCCAGCGCACTCATCACGGTTGTTAAAGCCGCAGTACCGCTGCTGGTAAGTTGTGCGTATGCACAACCAAATGTGTTGCACACTTCTTTTTCCAGTTCTATAGATTTCCAATTGCCTTTGCGGGCGGCGTCAAACCCGTAGCGCATCAGGATGCCTGTTTCCAGCACATCGTTCAGTTCCTTTCTTTCTTCGGCGCCAAATAATTCAAAACCGGGCATATAAAAAAGTTTATAGTTTACAGTATTCAGTTTCCAGTTTGCGAAGTTAGAAAAAGATAGGCTAAAGAAAATTTTTGTGGAAGAAAGGTAATTTTATGGGCCCGGCATTTGTCCTTTTATTATCGTTCCTTGCGTCGCACTCTTGTACTCTTCGATTTTTTATTCAGCTTTTATCTCAGCGTAGATTGAAGCGATGATTGTTGGCCGGAATGCAAACTAAAGCAACCGTATTGGGTGCTTATTTAACCACAGTGTTACTAACAGTAGAAAAACGAACAGCGTTTCACACAGAAAACTCAGTGCAACGATGTGAAAAAACGCTGCGTAATGCTGTGGTTACATCTACGCTAAAATAAAAGCTGCTTTAAATTATACTGCACAAGCGTGCGACGCAACCGGGCTTCATAGTAGCATTAATGTTTGGCCCCAAAAAAATTGGCCCCAAAAAATTGAAACGCATTACTGATATTTATACAATAATTACCAAGCCAAAAAATATGATTGATCAAATAAAATGGGGAATGATCGGCTGCGGAAATGTAACCGAGAAAAAAAGCGGGCCGGCTTTTAATAAAATACCCAACTCTGCATTGGTTGCTGTGATGGCGAGAAATTTAGAAAAGGCCGCAGATTATGCAAAGCGGCATAATGTACCAAGATGGTACAACAATGCGGATGACTTAATAAATGATGCTGAAGTGAATGCAATTTATATTGCTACGCCGCCGGATGTACACCTTGAATTTGCAGTAAAAGCAATGCGTGCAGGCAAACCTGTTTATGTAGAAAAACCAATGGCAAGGAATGCTGCTGAATGTGATGCGATGAATGCAATAAGTAGGGAAACAGGCGTGCCGATTTTTGTTGCTTATTACCGCCGTGCGCTTCCCTATTTTGTAAAATTGAAAGCGCTGATCGATTCAAAAATAATTGGTGAGCCGCGTTGTATAAATATCTGCTTGCACTGGCAACCTTACGATGAAGAAGTGGGCGAAAACCCACAACCCCGATGGAGGGTTTTCCCTGAAATAAGCGGTGGTGGGCACTTTCACGACCTTGCCTCGCACCAGTTCGATTTTATGGAATACGCTTTTGGCCCTATAAAGAATGCCGGCGGAATTGCCCGCAACCAGGCAGGCATGTATAAAGCAGATGATATTGTTGTAGCTAATTTTGAATTTGAATCAGGCATGCTGGGTAATGGAAGCTGGTGCTTTACGGTAAACAAAAATCAGCGGATTGATGAAGCGAAAATAATAGGCTCAAAAGGGCAGATAACCTTTTCATTTTTTGAGCGGTACAGCATAAAAGTGGAGACAGAAAACCATACAGAAGAATTTCACCTTCCTTATCCTGAACATGTACAGCAGCCCTTAATAGAACTTATTGTAAATGAATTGCGAGGTGAAGGAAAATGTCCAAGTACTGGTATTTCGGGAGCCCGGGCAAATGCCTGGCTTGATAAGATAACTGCATTGGAATAACTAAGAACCTGCTGCCTAAATATTTGTGGCGTTTAGTTTTTTATAGTCTTCAGGGTAATCCATATCCTGCAAAACATGCGGCCTCTCCATTTTAACCCAATGAATATGGGTTTTGTTCAATTGCACAATTTGTTTGCAGCCTTCCATTTCTTGATGCTTTAAAATGGGTTCTTTATAGAATGAGGACAAAATAACCGGGTTGCCTTTTTCATTTTTATAACGCGGCATGCAAATGCATTTTTTGTCATTTTTCAGCTGTTGTTCAAAAGTATTTTTTAGTAAGGCGTATTCTGCGGGTTCAATTAAAACCATATCGCTTAAACAGATCATATACCCATTGCCGCTTGCAAAGGATACGCCTTGCTGTATAGAAGTGGTCATCCCCTTTTCATATTCAGGATTATAAATAAACCTAACAGGCAAATCTTTTAAGGACTGTTCAATTTGTTTTGCTTCGTGGCCGGTAACAATAATTATTTCTTCCATACCCGATGCAAGAATGTTCGCAACAACTGTTGCTAAAACCGTTTTATTTTTATACGGCAATAAAAGTTTGTTTGCCGTTCCCATTCTTTTAGATAATCCCGCAGCCAGAACAATGGCAGTAACCATAGACAAAGTTTTGCCTGCCTGTTTAAAGCAGTTTGTAAATGTTTTAAAATTACAATTAAATTATACCCGAATTTTGCTCAACAGTATTTAAATAATGTTATGAAAATAAACGTGCTGGCATTTGGAATTGTAAAAGATATTTTTGGAAGTGCTTCCATAGAAACGGAGTTGAATGGTGCGCCAACAGTGGAGGAATTAAAATCAACGCTCGAAGAAAAATATCCACGTTTAAAGCAGCTTGCTTCTTATATGGTTGCAGTAAATAATGAATACGCACAGCAGCAACAGGTAATTGAAACAGGGGATGAGATTGCTATTATTCCACCGGTAAGTGGCGGGTAAATTTTTAGTATGATTGATATAAAAATATTAGATACGCCATTAAACATTCAATCATGTATCGATTGGGTAATGAGCCCGGAATGCGGTGGCATTGATGTATTTATTGGTACGGTACGCAATGCTACAAAGGGTAAAACCGTTGTGCAACTTGAGTTTGAAGCTTATGAATCAATGGCAATAAATGAAATGAAAAAAATTGCAGAAGATGTGTTGCAAAAGTGGCCGGTTCAAAAAATATTAATTCATCATCGCACGGGATTATTGAATATTGGCGAAGTGCCGGTGGTTATTGCCGTTGCCGCAGCACACCGCGATGCAGCTTTTGAAGCCTGTCGTTATACGATTGATACATTAAAGCATTCCGTGCCTATCTGGAAAAAAGAAGTGTTTGAAAATGGTGAAGTTTGGGTGGCAGCTCACCCGTAGTTAATAATAATTTTATTTTTTTCTTGCAGCTTTTACATCATCAGGCGTTACAGCTTTGCCTTTATTGCCAAAAGAGTTGCGTACATAATTCAGCACATCACTCACTTCATTGTCTTTTAAATCAATGGCAGCCATTTCAGCATTGTAAACCGTTCCGTTCACTTTCATTTCAATATTGGCGCCGTAGATCACCTGCTGTATTGATCGCTTTGTATCAGCCATTAAATAATCGGCTTTTGCCAGCGGTGGAAAAACGCCTTCCATGCCCTGGCCTTCATCCATATGGCAACTCTGGCAGTAAGTTGAGTAAATATCTTTGCCACGCATAATGCTTGCATCTAGATCAAAACCAGCTTGCTTTTTAAAAGACATCAGCAGGCTCACCATCGCAAGAACTGCAAATGCAAAAAATAATCCCTGTTTAAATTTCATGTGTTCTGCTTTAGTTATTTTATGGTGCTTTTCAATAAGAAAATATTGGGCAAAACATTAGTTCTTTGTTTCACCGTACCTTGCGTCGCACGCTTGTACGTTCGGATATACTATGCAGCTTTTATCTTAGCGAATGTTGAACAGTCATTCTGTTTGCATCTCGCAAATCAGCGCCTCCTGATAAAACATTTAAAAAATATCCAGGAGATGCTGAAATAAATTCAACACAATCACTAATTTACTCCGCAGGAAAAGCCTAATAGATTTCCAACCGATGAACGGATTGCGACGCAACGGACTATGCTATGAAATACTGCTGCTGGTATAAAAAAATTATACTTCCTCTAAATTAAATGGCAACTTGCGGATGCGCTTTCCCGTAAGGTCGAAAATGGCATTGGTTAATGCGGGTGAAAAAGGCGGCAGGCCGGGCTCGCCAAC
>JBBRDW010000106.1:0-15456 GCA_038203525.1 Chitinophagales bacterium
GATTGGCTGGTATTAAAAAAAATCGCTTTCCATTATTGCCGATACCAGAAAGCCGATACCCGGTTACTGGTGTATCAACCCCATTAACCCTTCATGTATAAGGCCGTTGGTGGCCACAATACCGGGCTGGTAAGGGTTGTAAGGGTTGCCGTTTAGATCGGTAACTTTTCCGCCTGCTTCTTCTACAATTAAAAACCCGGCAGCACTATCCCACGCCTGTAATTTATGTTCGTAAAAACCATCGAAACGGCCGGCGGCAACCCAGCAAAGATCAATGGCGGCGCTGCCAAGGCGGCGCACGGGAATGCCTTTTCTTATCAATCTTTCAAATACCTGCAGCGGCCCGTTTGGCATATCAAGATAGGTATACGGGAAACCCGTTACAAGGCAACTCGTGTTTACATCCGCCTTTTTACTTACGTGTATCAACTCATCGTTTAATGTAGCACCAAAGCCTCTTTGCGCGAAAAAAAGTTCATTTAAAAATGGGTTGTAAACGGCTCCCATCTCCATGCGGCCGTCAATTTCAAGCCCAATACTTACACAACAGATCGGTATGCCATGTGCGTAATTTATGGTGCCGTCAATGGGGTCAATAATCCACTTGTACATTGAGTCCTGAGGCATTTCGCCGGCTTCTTCACTAAGAATATAATGGTCTGGGTAATCCCGGTAAATAATATCCATAATCACCCTCTCGCTTTTGTGATCTACTTCTGTAACCAGGTCGTTAATACTCGATTTATTGGTGATGGTAAAAGCCTTGTCAAAATTTTCCTTTATAACCACAGCAGCGGCCTGTGTGGCATTCAATAAGGTTTGTTTAAGCATGCGCAAATATAAGCCCAAGCGTTTTAAAGGAGAATAACCTACAAAAATTATTGTGAACCAAGCTTTACAATCACTATAAAGCTTCTCTTGCAGCTTGCCACGCCATTGGTGATGGTCGCACTGTTGTACACCAGTAAATTTATTGAGCAAATAAGACCAACCCTTTCATTTAAATTACTGGTTTACTGAACCCATCATGGCTTCCGGATAACGCATACCGGCAGCAACGCCTTTTGGCGCAATGGCATCAATTTCATCAAGCTCTGCCTTGCTAAATACTACATTTAATGCACCCGCATTTTCTTCTAAATATTTAATACGCTTGGTACCGGGAATAGGAAATATATGTTCGCCCTGCGCCATTACCCAGGCCAAAGCCAGTTGCGAAGCGGTGCAATTTTTCTTTGTGGCCAATGCTTCAATCTTACCAACAAGATCCAGGTTTTTTTGAAAATTCTCTCCCTGGAAACGTGGCGAAAAGCGGCGGTAGTCATCAGTTGCAAAGTCTTCGAACTTTTTAATTTGTCCGGTTAAAAAGCCACGCCCCAACGGACTGTATGCAACAAAAGCAATGCCCAGTTCCTGGCAGGTTGCTATCAGCTCTTCTTCCGGTTCGCGGCTCCAGATTGAGTACTCGGTTTGTAATGCAGTTATTGGGTGCACAGCATGTGCTTTGCGCAAAGTAGCAGGGGAAACTTCTGATAAACCGATGCCCTTTATTTTGCCTTCCTGCACAAGCGCTGCCATGGCGCCAACCGTTTCCTCAATAGCAGTTGCTGGGTCTTTGCGGTGCAGGTAGTAAAGGTCTATTACTTCAACATCAAGCCTTTTTAAACTTGCCTCGCAGGATTTTTTTACATACGCAGGCTTGCCGTTTAAACCCCTTAGTTGCGGTTGGGCCGGATCTCGTATTATTCCAAATTTAGTGGCAAGCGTAACTTCGTTACGATAACCTTTTATTGCTTTGCCAACCAATACCTCATTCTTAAGCGGACCATAAGCATCTGCGGTATCTAAAAAACGCATACCCAGTTCATGCGCCCGGTGCAGGGTTTTTATGGATTCTTCATCATTGGTTTCGCCATAAAACTCACTCATACCCATACAGCCCAAACCCAGTTCAGATGCATACAATCCTTGTGTACCCAAAGATTTTATTTTCATAATTACTATTTGTAGATTTATAATTGGGAAACATAAAACAGTTCATAAAAGTACTTTGCATTAACGTATTATTGAATGTTTAATAAAATTCTCCGTATTTCGCAAAGCATAAAAGAATTTGAAACTTTCCATCATCATAGTAAATTATAATGTAAAATTTTTTCTGGAGCAATGCCTTTGTTCGGTAAAGGCTGCCATTGAATTTATTGATTCGGAAGTGATAGTAATTGATAATTGCTCAACCGACAACAGCGTCGGTTACCTCCAGAAAAAATTTGACTGGGTTAAGTTCATTTCGAATGAAACAAACGAAGGCTTTGGCAAAGCGAATAACAAGGCTTTGCAACATTGCTCCGGCGATATTATTTTGTTTCTTAACCCAGATACAATTCTTCCTGAAAATATCCTGCAAAATTGCCTTGATTTTTTTTCGGCTACTACGGAAGCTGCTGCTGCTGGTGTAAAAATGATTGATGGCAGCGGCAACTTTTTACCAGAAAGTAAAAGGGCTTTTCCATCGCCAATGGTTTCTTTTTTTAAGCTCTGTGGTTTGGCTGATGTTTTTCCTAAATCGAAGCTGTTCAATAAATATGCTCTTGGCTTTTTGGCCGAGGAGGAAACACATGAAGTGGATGTTTTATGTGGTGCTTTTTTAATGGCAAAAAGAAATATACTGGAGCAAATTGCCGGGTTTGATGAAGCCTTCTTTATGTACGGAGAAGATATAGATCTTTGTTACCGCATAAAAAATACTGGGAGTAAAATCTATTATCTCGGTACAGAAACCATCGTTCATTTTAAAGGTGAAAGTGCAAGAAAAGGTGATCTCAATTATGTTCGCATGTTTTACACTGCCATGCAGGTATTTGTAAAGAAACACTATGCAGGTGGTTATGCGGTGCTAATGGTTTTGTTTTTACAAGTCGCTATTTTATTAAGGGCTGGGTTGAGTTTTACAGCAGCAATTTTTAGAAAGCTTTCGAAAAAAATCTCTGCCAGTTCCGGTGAAACGAATGAACACCTTTTGTTAGTTGGCGATGATGTTTCTGTAAAAGAAGCTCAGCAAATTATCCTTAACACAAAACCAGATATGGTTGCCGGTTATACCGCCGTTACCGGCCTTCTCAAACTGAAGTCGTTGTTGAAAGGTAAAATTATATTTTGTACAGGCAGATTATCCTATACCCAGTGTATCGGGTTTATGAATGAAGAAAAAGAACGTTTCAGTTATAAATGGCATGGCTTAAACTCGGGGAGTATCGTGGGGAGCAGCAATAAAAAAATTACAGGAGTGGCAGAGTCTTTAGAAGATTAGTATATAATTTTAGAATCGGCAGATTTTAGCCTGATAGCAAATATTAGCGGAACAGTGGTAGCAATGTTTAAAATTGCCATCTGTATTATTAAAAAACAGGTGGAAAACAGCTCCCATAAAATTGGAATGTTAAACTGGGCTCGGCAAGCGTCGATGCTAGCAAAAATCAAGGCTGGGCCCAAAAAACCTAAACCATTCAAACTAAATTGTTTTAACGTAGATTCGTTTTTTTAAACCCCCACACCGGCATGGCATTATTTGACATAAAGCTACCAAATAGTGTTGCAAAAGCACTTCGATTACCTACACACGATCCTCGCTGGCAGCAATTGCGGGTGCTTAAAAAGCTGCTCCGTAAAGCAAGATTTACTGCATTCGGACAAAAGTATAAGTTTGATGAGATTCTAATGAGCCGCCATGTGGGAAAGAAGTTTCAGGAGATGGTTCCCGTGTATAACTACAACAGCATTTACAAAGAGTGGTGGCACAAATCGCTTGAAGGTAAACCTGATATTTGCTGGCCGGGAAAAATAAAATATTATGCCCTCAGCAGCGGCACCAGTGAGTCTTCCAGTAAATACATCCCTATTACCAACGACCTGCTTAAAGGTAATAAGTTTGTAATGATAAAACAGTTGCTAAGCCTGCGTACTTACCAGGATTTACCGGTACGTTCCCTTGGAAAAGGATGGCTTATGATTGGCGGCAGCACAGAATTACAAAAAGAAACAGGATATTATGCAGGCGACCTCAGCGGTATAACCGCAAAGAAAGCACCTTTCTGGTTTCAGCCTTTTTATAAACCCGGTAAAAAGATTGCAAAGGAAAAAGACTGGGATAAAAAATTAGAGGAAATAGTTGAGAGAGCCCCTGAATGGGATATTGGTTTTGTTGTGGGTGTACCCGCCTGGATACAGCTATGCATGGAAAAAATTATCGACCGCTATAAACTTAATACCATACACGATCTATGGCCCAATCTTAATTTTTTTGTACATGGCGGCGTTAGTTTCGAACCCTATAAAAAAGGCTTTGAAAAACTACTGGGCAAGCCGCTTATTTATATTGAAACCTATTTATCAAGCGAGGGGTTTATTGCCTACCAGGACAGGCAGCATGCGCATGGTATGCGGCTGGTAACCAACGAGCATATTTTTCATGAATTCATACCTTTCGATTATAAAAATTTTGACGATAACGGCGATCTCGTCTCCAATCCCCAAACACTTATGATACATGAAGTGGAAGAGGGAAAAGATTACGCATTGCTCATAAGTACCAGCGCAGGCACCTGGCGGTACCTCATCGGCGATACCATTAAATTTGTTGATAAAGACCGTTGCGAAATAGTAATCACCGGACGCACCAAACATTTTCTCAGTCTGGTAGGCGAGCACCTCAGCGTAGATAACATGAATAAAGCGATTCAAACCGTTGCCGACGAAATGAATGTTTCTATACCTGAATACACAGTTGTAGGCAAGCCTTACGGCACTTTCTTTGCACATCACTGGTATGTTGCCAGCAACGATAAAATAAATACAGAAGAACTGCGCCTTAAAATTGACGCCCGGTTAAAAGAGATCAACGACGATTATGCAGTAGAACGCACAAGCGCACTAAAAGAAATCTTTCTGGATGTGTTGCCCGAAGAAAAATTCATGGAGTTCATGCGCCGTAAAGGAAAAATTGGTGGCCAGCACAAATTTCCACGGGTACTAAAAGGCCGTATGCTCGAAGACTGGAACATGTTTTTGAAAGGAGAACTGGCATAGTTTTTTTTATGGGCCCGGCAGCAAATCTTTGTGCGACTTTTGTTGCGTCGCACTCTTGTACTTTCTGTATTTTATTGAACAATAAAAGGCCAATAACGAAATAATTTAAACAGTGTAATTTTATCCGGCTCATCAAAGCCTATTATTAGAACACGAATTGCAATGATAAAACGGGTAAAAATAGATTTATTCAGAAGTGTCAAATCCAAAAAAAATTCTTTCAATCTTTGTAAAGTGTGCCCTTGTCAATTTGTTAGCCCATAAGCGTCAATACATTTACAGTAAACAAAATGCGTTCAAGCCTTGCATATAATTTTTCTAAATGTTGTTTCTAAAATTATTTATGAGATATTTTTTTCTTTTACTGTTCATCGTAAATGCAGCCGAGGCGCAAAAAAAGCAATTACCAGATAATGCATATTTTAATCAACCTGTTCCTGTAGATACACCGGCAATTTTTTCAGATGGGCTTGTATCAGACAGATTCGGGAACAGGGATATGGCCATTTCACCAAATGGTGATGAAATGTTTTATACACTGCAATCTTCAAACGGAAGTATCAATGCCATTATCCATTCAAACAAAATAAACGGTAAATGGATTGCACCGGAAGTTGCCACTTTTTCGGGCCAGTATAGCGACCTGGAACCAGCATTCTCCCCAGATGGCAGCAGGCTTTATTTTTCCTCTAACAGGCCGATAAAAGATACAGGTAAAAGAAAAGATTATGACATATGGTTTGTAACAAAAGTTCATGGAGAATGGGTACATCCACAAAATATGGGCGAGCCGGTAAACTCTCCAAAAAATGAATACTATCCTTCAATTGCCAAAAGTGGGAACATTTATTTTACCAGGACAGTAGAGAACAGGGATGAGGATATTATGATATGTAAGTTTTCAAACAATCAATATCAACCAGCCGAAAGCCTTTCCAGTGAAATAAATTCTGCCGGGGCTGAATTCAATGCGTTTATTGACCACGATGAAAAATTTATAATCTTCAGCAGTTATGGAAGAAGTGACGATCTTGGTGGTGGTGATCTTTATATAAGTAAGCAAAATGGAAAAGGGGAATGGGAGAACGCAACCAATTTGGGCGATAAAATAAATTCCACTGCAATTGATTACTGCCCTTATATAACACCCGATAAAAAATATTTCTTTTTTAGCAGTAGCCGAAGCAATATTGAGATACCGTTTTCACAAAAGCAAACGCTAAAGAGCCTGCATACTATTTTGGGTAATTCATTAAATGGCGCCGATAACATTTACTGGCTTCGTGCCAATAAGATAATTGAATAGTAAAAGAAATATTTTGTCGTATCAGGATTATTAAACAGTTTACCATGAAGCAATCTACACGAAGAGATTTTTTACAAACTGCAGCCGGTGCACTGGCAATTTCATTCACCGGATCCTCTTTTCGATTCGAACGGAAAGCACCGCTTTTATCTTTTTCAACATTGGGTTGTCCCGACTGGGGTTTTGATAAAATTGTAGATTTTGGAGCAGCAAATAATTATACAGGTATAGAACTTCGCGGCATACAGCACCAGCTCGATCTTACAAAATGTATTCAGTTCAGCAGCCCAGAAAATATTGATATTACGCGTAAACAAATGGAGGAAAAGGGCCTGCATTTTGTTGACCTTGGTTCCTCTGCAGCAATGCACCACAGCGATATTGCGGAACGTAAAAAAAACTTAGACGAGGCAAAAAGCTTTATAGATCTGGCTCAAAAAATAAATTGCCCTTACATACGTGTATTCCCCAACAACTTACCCAAAGACAAGGACCGGAATGCTACCTTTGAACTTATTATAAGTGCACTAAAAGAATTGGGCAATTATGCAAAAGATAAAAACGTAACCGTGTTAATGGAATCGCATGGCGAACTTGTTTACAGTGCAGACCTTGAAAGAATTATGCAATCAGCAGCAAACCCAAATGTAGGGCTTGTTTGGGATATAGTAAATATGTGGTCTGTAACCAAAGAACCACCTGCTGCTGTTTACAGCAAGCTAAAAAAATATATCCGCCACACCCATATTAAAGACGTTAAGGTGGCGGATGGCAAAGAAAATTATGTACTCTTAGGCAAAGGAGAAACACCCATTTTTGAAGCAATAGATATTTTATATAAAGATGGTTACAAAGGCTATTACAGTTTCGAATGGGAAAAATTGTGGCATCCCGAAATTGCAGAACCTGAAATTGCATTAGCAGACTATCCAAAAGCAATGATGCAGCATTTTAAACAATAGTGCCTACATTGGTTTTTTGGCATGTTTTGCCATAAAAAAAGCAGTACTGTTTTATGGCACTGCTTTTTCTGTTTCAATACCATTTGTCGAAACTATAACGGCCGTATCCAAATATTTTTAAAACTGATTGGTTCGCTTGGGTCGCCATGCGACTGTAGCTTTATGGGTGAAGCGCCGTGCATAACATAAACGCCTTTCCCTATCCATGGTGTGGTACCTTTTACTTCGAAATGGTTTTGCAGCAGAACACCATTATGTATTACCGTAACATAAGCTGGAGCTTGCAAACTGCCGTCGGCATTGAACCTTGGTGCTTGCCAGATAATATCATAAGTCTGCCATTCGCCGGGTTTTTTACAGGCATTAGCAAGCGGTATGGATTGCTTATAGATACTACCGGTTTGCCCGTTTACATAAGTGGTGTTGTTGTAGCAGTCTAGTATCTGCACTTCGTACCCAACATCACCTGCACCAGTGTTTGCAAGAAACACACCACTATTGCCCCGTGCCTGACCACTGCCGGTTATATTAGCCGGAATATACCATTCAAGGTGAAGCTGGTAATCCAGAAATCTCTGATTGGTTATTATGCCACCAGATTTTTTGTTTACGGTCATCATTCCATCATGAATAATCCATTTTGCGGGTTTTGTTGTGTCACCATCGGAATGCCATGCATCAAGGTTTTTTCCATCGAATAAAATAATAGCGTCGGAAGGTGCATCTTGCGGTGTTGCACCAGGTGTTACAATTGGGGGAACCGGTGAATAAAATTCTGTTTTTGCGGCTTCTTTTGACAGACTATCCTGTGCATGGCTGCTGAATGATACCGCGAGTGAAATGGATACTGCAAGCAATTGTTTATTCATATTGTTTGTTTGAAAAAGTTGATTGTTTTTTAAATTTAACGAGACCGCTTTTTGCAATTAATTACACTCTCTGCATAGAATTGCTGCGTAAAGATATACTGTACAAGAGTGCGACGCAAGAGGCGATGCTATGAAATACTTGTGCCTGGTCAATAAATTAAACTTTTGGCATTTTATAACCATTGTGATATTCAGCAGCAAGGTATTTATTGGCATCAGCATCAGTGAATTTTTTGTTGCTGTCGTCCCAGTAAATTTTCTTTCCAGTTTTGTAAGCGATGTTACCCATTTGGCAAACCGTGGCCACATGAGCACCAACCTGTATGGGCGCATGCAGGTCTTCGAACTTGCGTGACTTCACCACATCGAGAAAATTTCTGGTGTGCAGTAACAATCCATCATCAGATTTTTTTTGAAGCGCAACCGCTTCCATTTTGTCCTTACCATCCTGCTTTTCGGGGATTACTTCCCAGCCGCCGCGGTCAACAATAAGCGTTCCGTTATTGCCAATAAAGGCAACGCCATGATCACGACTGTACGGTCCGCCGTTAATGCCGGTTGCATGCTCCCACTGAAGGTTAAAACCTTCGAATTCAAAAACGGTGGTGAGTGTGTCAGGTGTTTCGGAAGCGTCGTTTGGATAAGCGAATTTTCCACCTGCTGCCATAATACTTTTTGGTGTTGGAGACTTCATACCGAGCAATGCATAATCTATCATGTGCACGCCCCAGTCGGTCATTAATCCACCCGCATAATCCCAGAACCAACGGAAGTTGAAATGAAATCTGTTTTCATTAAAAGGCCGTGTGGTAGCAGGTCCCAGCCACAAAGTGTAATCTACGCCAGGTGGTGGAGTAGTGTCTGGTTTTACGTCAACAGGTTTCATCCAGCCCTGGTACGCCCATGCTTTTACGAGGCGCACATTGCCCAGCTTTCCGCTGTGTACAAAGTCCATCGCATCCGCATAATGTTTATTGCTGCGCTGCCATTGACCCACCTGCACAGCACGTGAATATTTTTGTTGAGCCGCCACCATTACAGCACACTCCGCGATGGAATTTCCTGCAGGTTTTTCTACATAAACATCTTTACCTGCGCTGGCAGCATCGGCCATAATTTTGCAATGCCAGTGATCGGGGGTGCCGATGATAATGGCATCGATATCTTTATTGTCGAGCAGCTTTCTATAATCGCCGGTTGTTCTTACTGTAACATTATTTTTTGCAAGCTCCGCAACGCGGCGGTCGAGTACATTTTTATCAATATCGCATAGCGCTACTAAGTTGGCGCGGGGATCTTTGATCATGGCAGAAAGGTCGCTCCAACCCATACCATTAATACCCACTGCTGCGATATTTACCTTATCGCTTGCCGCAATATTTTTTTTCAATGCGAATAACTCCGAAGGCAGCATGGCGGCCATACCGGCACCTGCCAAATAAGTAGAAGAAGATTGCAGGAATTGTCTGCGTTTCATGTGGCTTTACGTTTTATAATGAAAGTATTTATTGACCAGGCTTTTGATTTTTCATGGCATCGTTTGTTGCGTCGCACTCTTGTGCATAATAACTATATGAAACAATAATGAGATTCAATTTGGCTGTATTTTTTATTGTTAAACTGACACGATTTAAAAGTACGTAACATCTAATTATTAAAGTGATTTTTTTGTTGAAGGAAAGACCAATTAACAAGCCAGGCTGTTACTGTAGCGAATATTGTTAAGAAGTACAACACTTCGCCTAAATATTGCCATGAAAAGGGAACTATGAGCTGGCCGTGGCAAGTAAAGCCACCTACATGTAATACAGCCGGCCAGAAAAAATCAGGATAAGTTAATTGTCAATACACTATTTTAAAATGATTATCTTTAGTAGGATTATTTGTTCTTTACTCAATTAACTGTTCAATTTAAAAAAGTCATATGAAAACTGTTTTTTTTATTATCACGCTGGTCTTTGCCGGCATCCAATGTTTTGCCCAAAATGAAGTGCCTGCAGCAGACATACAAATAAAATCGGCATTGCTAAGTGCGCCGCTGGAAAAGAGGGATAGCTGCACTGTTTATGGCTATTCTGCCGATAAACAATTCATTCTCTTAAAAAAAGGTTACAATGAACTTATTTGTCTTGCTGATGACCCTAATCAATTAGGTTTTTCTGTAGCCTGTTATCATAAAGACCTGGAGCCCTTCATGCAGCGTGGCCGGGAGCTGAGAAAGCAGGGAATGAAAGATCAGGAAATCTTTGAAACCCGTGAAAAGGAAGTAAAAGCCGGCACATTGCAAATGCCCAAACAACCTGCAACCATGTTTGTCTATTCTGCTGATAATAAAGATTATGACCCTACAAAAGGTGAAGTAAAGAATGGATATTTAAGATCTGTAATTTATATTCCTTATGCAACCAGCGCAAGTACAGGTTTGCCTGAAAAGCCTTCTGGCAAAGGAATGCCGTGGATCATGAACCCCGGTACACACCGGGCGCATATCATGATAAACCCATAAAAAAATAAATAAAAATATTTTGGCTAAGGATAAATTTCTGCCAGATTGCTTGTGACAAATACTGGTGACAATTTTTATGAGCCCAGCTGCGGCAATACTATGAAGCTTTACTTGCGTCGCACTCTTGTACTCAATAGCTGTTTGGAACATTGCTCAACATCGCTACTGTTTGTTTACAGCTTTAGGATTTACAGAACATCTTTTGAAAACGCAGATTTTAAAAAAAATATTAGATTTATGATCTTATAAACTTAAAAAAAATACCGTGAAAACCTTTACCAAAACACTGCTGTTGCTAATTGTATGCCTGAATTGTTTTAGGGGTTTTTCGCAGAAGGTGTTTAAGTACAAAGTAAGGGCATCAAAAACTTATGGTGCTGTTGTTATTGTTGGTGCAGATAATGAAGATTACATTACGGCATATTTAAAAGTAGCCAGCGAAAATAACAGTACAGATGATATTGGCGTTACCAGGGTTGATAAAAATGGAAAATCAATATGGGATAAAATATACGGAACTTCCCTTACTGAATCTACGCCAAGGTTATTAGCAACCTCCAATAATGGGTTTGTAATATTTGCAAAGTCGTATGACCCACCTAAACCCAAAGAATATTCAGCTATCATTTTCAAGTGTGATAGTTTAGGTAATATTGAGTGGTCTAAAAAAATTTCTGCTGAACAAGGCGATTTTAATTTGATACCAATCCAAATAATTGAAGATGCCGAAGGGAATTTTGTACTGCTCTATCAAATTGAACTACATAATGAAATACAAATACAACTTTTGAAGTTCAACAAAAAAGGTGATTTTATATTTCAAACCGGGTTTAAAAATTTGTATGATTACAGAGAGTCGCAGTATTTTAAAACAAATTCAATTACTGTATCAAATAATGGGGATTTTTTAGTAGCCTTTCTTTATAGTTGCTCACTTTGCCAGAATGGTCCCAGAAGTTACTTTGTAAGAATCAGTAAAGATGGAATTCCGTATTCTTATAAAAGGGCTGGCCCAGACTTGCATTCATATTATGATTATTACCGACCACTACTCGTATTTCAAAAAAACAGTAAAGATTGTGTTTTGGATATTTTTACGATGCAACGAAAAATATAGCCGGGGAAGACCCGAATTCTTATTATTATGCATCTTTTGATGCTACTTCAATTACAGACACCGCATATCTTTTCCCTTATAATAATTTTGTACTTCAAAAATTCTGTTCTGAAAACGATATTGATTTCCCAATTAAGATTGGTGGAAACCCAGTCTTATTCGATAAAAAAAAGAATATGATTCTACCAACTTATCTTCCTACAGGAACATCTTCAAACAAATCTTTTATTATAAATAAATATGATTCTTTGGGGCGTATTTGCCCTAATTTTATTTTGCCTTCATATGTTTACGATACTTCATCCAGGCCATTTGTTTTTAGTTCTGAAATTGGCGGTATAACTATCAACACAAAACCTATTAAGGTAAAAGACATCTTACTTTCTGTAACTAATGAGGATGTTAGTAACCTGGATTGTTCAGATATCGTTCCCACAATTTCTTACTTGTTTAGTGAAGAAAAAAACATTTTACCATCTTCCACAAAACCATCCCTTTCCCCAAACCCAGCCAAAAGCAGTATTACTATTTCTATGTTTAGCGAGTCGGCAAAATTTGCGCAGATAACTATTTCTGATATAAATGGAAGAACTGTTCAATCTTTAAAAGCTTCGTTAGCAGCTGGCCACAATAAAAAAACAATAGATATTGTCGAACTGAAAAGCGGGTTATATTTTGTAAAGATTAATGATGGCCAAAAACTGACTGTTTTAAAGTTTGTGAAGTACTAAGCATTTGAGCTGCTCCATAAAGAGATACAGCACAAGCGTGCGACGCAACGAAAGCTTAATAGTGGCATAAAAGCCGGGCCCAAAAATTGTATTTACTTTTTTGCTTCTTTCTTTTTCTCCTGCGCCTGGTAATATTTACAGATTGTTTTTAACCCGCATTCGCTGCATTTTGGGCTGCGTGCAAGGCAAGTATAACGCCCATGCAGTATAAGCCAATGGTGTGCTTTATGAACCAATTCTGATGGAATATTTTGGATTAATTGTTTCTCTGCCGCAAAAGGCGTTGTTGCTTTTACAGTGAGCCCCAACCGCGCTGAGACCCTGAACACATGCGTATCTACGGCCATATTAGGTTGGGCATCTATAACAGATGTAATAACGTTTGCTGTCTTTCTTCCAACGCCGGGTAGCTTTACCAGTTCATCCACCGTCATAGGTACTTTACCTTCAAAATCATTGACGAGCATATTGGCCATGCCTATGAGATGTTTGGTTTTATTATTTGGGTACGAGATGCTTTTTATAAGAGGGAAAAGTTCATCAAATGTTGTTTTAGCCAATTTTTCCGCATTGGGATATTTTTCGAAGATGGCAGGGGTGGTTATATTAACCCTTTTATCCGTGCATTGTGCGGAGAGAATAACTGAAACAAGTAACTCGTAGGGATTATCGTAGCACAGCTCCGTTTCTGCAACGGGCATATGCTCTTGAAAATAATCTATTACAGTACGGTAGCGTTCTTTGCGTGTCATAATTAATAAACAGGCAACGAATTTACCGAACCAAAATTTAAGGCAATGATTTAATTGGAAGAAACTTTAGCAACGCCTTTGGCGTACTGCATAATGGCATTAACGGTTTGCTTTCGGGGTGATTGCAGCCTCATATTGCTTATGCGGTTAAAAGATTCAAGAAGTACATTGTACTTTTCTCTTAATGCCCAATTTTGCTCCAATTCGCATTCCACTTCAGCTTTTTTTGCAGCGGTTAATTCTTTGTACATGTAAAGTACCAGATCTTCAAGTGTAGAATTTACCATATACAGCAAGTTGTTTAAAAATGATAAGTTTATATGCATGGCATACAGATGTTTTAATGGTTAGAACAATTTAGAAACGCAACGGTTTTAAGGATATTGTACCAGCGACTTATTTTTTAACAGCGCCCACCGAATCTTCGATGAGAAAAATATCTTCATTATTCCTTTTCATGTAGAATTTTTCACGGGCGTACTTTTCCAGGGCGGCGGGGTTGTTGCTTAAGTCTGCGAGTTCTTTTTTGGTTTTGGATATTTCCTGCTGGTAGTAGTCTTTTTTAGCCTGCAGTTCTTTAAGTTCCTGCTTTCTGTCGTGCTGTTCAAAAAGATTGTTGTGATCTGTAAACAAGATAATTACGCCAAAAAGCACCAGTGAAACCAGGTACTTATTGCTGAGAATAGAGAATATTTTCCGGGCTTTATGCATAAAAAAAATCGTTGACCTTAGTAAAATTACTAAAACGGCCAACGATTAATAAAATTTTTTAAAGCTCGCTATTTCTTAAACTTGATCTTTCCTTTTGGATATACTGCATTTGAACCCAGCATTTCCTCAATACGGATCAATTGGTTGTATTTAGCCAAACGGTCTGTACGGCTTAGAGAGCCCGTTTTAATCTGTCCACAATTCAAGGCTACTGCAAGGTCTGCAATAGTAGTGTCCTCGGTTTCTCCACTCCGGTGACTCATAATGGTTGTATAACCATTCGTCTGCGCTAACTGAACCGCATTAATGGTTTCAGTAACGGTACCAATCTGGTTTACTTTAATAAGGATGCTGTTGGCAACGCCATTATCAATACCGCGTTGTAATATTTTTGTGTTGGTTACAAAAAGATCGTCGCCTACCAACTGTACTTTATTACCAATGGCATCGGTTAATTTTTTCCAGCCATCCCAGTCTTCTTCTGCCATACCATCTTCAATGGAAACGATTGGATATTTGCTTACCCACTCTGCCCAATAAGCCACCATTTCATCGCTGCTTAATATTTTACCATCGCTTTTATGAAAGATATATTTATCGCCTTTATACATTTCGCTGCTGGCAGCGTCAAGCGCAATACCAATTTGTTCACCAACTTTATAACCTGCAGCTTCAATTGCCATCAACACGGTTTCAATGGCTTCTTCGTTGCTTTGAATATTTGGCGCAAAACCACCCTCATCCCCTACGTTTGTGCTAAATCCTTTTTTCTTTAATACAGATTTTAGCTGGTGAAATATCTCAACTCCCCAGCGTAAACCTTCGCTAAAAGTTTCTGCACCAACAGGTACAATCATGTATTCCTGGTAATCGATTTTATTATCAGCATGTGCACCGCCGTTAAGAATATTCATTAAAGGCATTGGCAAAACCGTAGCGTTTACACCGCCAAGATAACGGTACAAAGGCAGGTTACTTTCAAGCGCAGCAGCCTTAGAAGCAGCCATTGAAACTGCCAGTAAAGCATTGGCACCAAGCTTTCCTTTGTTATCGGTTCCATCGAGTTCAATCAGTTTAGCATCAAGGCCAGCCTGATCGTTTACTGGCCAGCCAATAAGCTGATCAGCAATAATATCATTTACATTAGATACTGCTTTTAAAACGCCTTTACCACCATAAACAGACTTGTCATCATCGCGCAGTTCAACGGCTTCGTGCATTCCGGTGCTTGCACCACTTGGTACAGCAGCACGGCCAAGGTGGCCATTTTCTGTTAATATATCTACTTCAATGGTTGGGTTTCCACGGCTGTCTAAAATTTGTCTGGCATGAATGTCGGCAATGTAGCTCATTATAAAGTTGATTGTTTGATTAGTTGAAATGTTGATTATGAAGAACCATTTTTTTGAACCCGGCT
>JBBRDW010000107.1:0-15401 GCA_038203525.1 Chitinophagales bacterium
CCATACAAGCCAATAACGCTAAGGCCTGCGGCATCGGTTTTATTATCGCCTGATTCCATGATGATTGATTTATTTTCATTATTAAATGTTGCGCCAAAAACATTCAACAGGTTACTGCCTGCAACACCGATACCGGTAAGCCCTGAAATTTTTAAAAAATCCCTGCGTTTATGTTTCATAGCGATGTAATTATTTTATCTGGCGCAAAGGCATGCATCACAAATTAATTAATCGCTTTTAAAAAAGATCAATAAATTAAAACAAACGGTTGCGTGTTGGGTTGGTGATGCTGCAATTATGAATGCTTTACTAAAAGTGAAACCGTTATAAAACAGCGACTTTTTTACCCGAAGTATTTAAAAGAAATTTTATGAGCCCGGCTTAGGCTTTCCATAGCATCCAGGTTGCGTCGCACTCTTGTACTTTTAGAAATGACAGGAGCTTTTATTGCAGCGAAGATTGAAGCGGATTGTTGGTGGGCGACAAAGGCACTTGTACTGGTTAAAATTGCTGCTATTAAGATGCAACACTAATTACTGCAATAATCTACGCTTTGCTAGAAGCCGAATAAATATTCAGACGTACAAGAGTGCGACGCAAGAAAAGCCCGATAGTATTTGAAAAGCCGGGCCCATCATTATTATTTTCCCTACATTTATTTTTAGTTTACTTTCATGGCAGAAGAACTGAAAATAAATTCAACTTTAAAAGTTTGTTCATCTTTTAAAATTTACAACTATGGTTATCGGAATTATTATTGGCGTAATTGTATTGCTTATTCTATGGTTCGTTGGCATGTATAATGGTTTTGTAAAAGCTAAAATAAAAATCGACAATAGCTGGAGCGATATCAGTGTGTTTTTAAAAAAACGTTTCGATCTTATTCCAAATCTTGTGAGTACCGTAAAAGGTTATGCGGCGCATGAAAGCCAAACTTTGGAAAAAGTTGTACTGGCCCGAAATGCGGCAGCAGCAGTGCCTGCAGGCGATGTGCAGGGAATGGCCCAGGCCAATCAGGTTTTAGGTGGAGCATTAAGAGGCTTGCTGGCAGTTGCAGAGAGTTACCCTGATTTAAAAGCCAATCAAAACTTTTTAGAACTGCAAACAGCACTGCAAAATATTGAAGGCGATCTTGGTAATGCCCGCCGTTATTATAATGCTACGGTTAGGGATTACAACACATCTATTCAGCAGATACCTGGTGTGCTTATTGCTAATATGACGGGCTTTAAACCACGCGAATTCTTTGAACTGGATAGTGCAGCGGAATCAAAAAATGTGGAAGTAAAGTTTTAAATAATCCTGCGTGAAAAAATTCTTTCTAATTCTGGTTTGCGCATTTTTATTTGTCGGCAATATTGCTGCGCAGGAATATTTTACCATTAAGCAGTATGATATTGCAGTAACGGTAAACAAAGATGCTTCGCTGAATATTACTGAAACAATTAACGTGCATTTTACAGAACCAAGGCATGGTATCTTTCGTTTTATACCGTTCAAATATCCGCTGCAGGCTTTGCATTCGGGAACTGAAAAGGCTGACAGGCAATTGGAATCTGCCGGCTATGCACATACGGTTGTAGAAGACATAAGCGTGGATGGATGGGACTACGATGTAAGCACCGATGGCGATAATAAATCCATCAAGATTGGTTCGGCGGATAATTTGGTGGATGGTGACCAGCTGTATGTGATACATTACCGTGTTTTGAACGCCATCAATTTTTTTAATGACCATTCAGAATTATATTTTAATCTTATAGGCGATAAGTGGAACACCACGATTGACAACATTCATTTCTCCGTAGATCTCTATGATGCGCTGCCTGCTGTGCCTGCTGTTTTTCTTGCTACCGGCACTTATGGGGCAACAGATAATAATACTGTTTCTATATGGGTTGGCAACAAAACTTTTAACGGCAGTACTACCAAACAGTTGGGCAACAATGAAGGCCTTACATTAGGAATAAGTTTACCGCAAGACTTTTTGATACAGCAGGACTATCGCCTGCTGGGCATAGGGTGGTTATTACTGCCGGTAGGTGTTTTTGGGTTGATGTTCTTTATTTGGCGCAGATGGGGCAAAGATGAAAAAGTAACGGTGCAAACAGAATATTATCCTCCCGAAAATTTAAGCCCCAGCGTGTCGGGATATATCATTGATGATAAACTTGACAGACGGGATTTAACGGCATTGGTTCCTTACTGGGGTGCTGGTGGTTACTTGCAGGTAAAAGAAACAGAAAAGGAGGCTTTGTTTGGGTTGATAAAAAGTAAAGAATACCATTTTATAAAGGTTAAAGAGCTACCGACTGAAGCAATGACATTTGAAAAAACATTGTTCACAGGTATATTTCTTACTGGTAACAATGTTAAACTTAGCGACCTGAAAGATGTGTTATATTTAACCATGAATAAAGCAAAAAAAGAATTGGAAGCAGAGGTTGACAGGAGTGCGTTTTATGTAAAGGGTTCAAGAGGTACAGGATGGTTGTTTTTATTTATCGGCATGGCCATGTTCATTTACGGCGGTTTTAATTTAATAACCGATTGGCCACAGAAACTATGGCTCGGAATTGCGCTAATGGCAAGCGCTATTATTACCGTAGTCTTCGGAATTTTTATGGGCAAGCGAACAGAAAAAGGTACTGAGCTTTACCAAAAACTTACAGGTTTTAAGGAGTTTATAAAAAGTGTTGAAAAAGACCGTCTACAGGAGTTCCTGAAACAGGATGAACATTATTTTGACAAAGTGTTACCCTATGCAATTGTCTTCGATATAGCCGATACCTGGAAGGATAAATTAAAAGGCCTCGATATTCCGCCGCCCAATTGGTATTCTGGCAATTATACTACGTTCAATACCATGATGTTCATGAACATCCTTGACCATTCCATGAATGCAATGTCGAACAGTTTTTACAGTTCACCCAATAACAGCAGCAGCGGGAGCAGTGGCAGCAGTTTTAGCAGCGGCGGCGGTTTTTCAGGCGGAGGTTTTGGAGGTGGAGGTGGCGGAAGCTGGTAGTTTCGAAATACATTTTATTTACCAGGCTATACCCATGCTATTAAGCTTTTGTTCCCGCCGAGGCGCATTGGCGTCAAGCTAATTTTCATTTAGTAACATTCAAATGCAGCACTTATACGCCAGCGACGTAACCTGTTTGTAGCTTAATTAATATGCCAAACAAAATCTGCCCCAGTGGGGCAGCCTGATGATTTACATAATTTGCAAGAATGTAGGGTTGCCCCGTTGGGGCAAGGATGGTTTGTATGATAATTTTTTACCAACAGGTTACGCTGCTGGCGTAAAAAATCAGAAGCAAAAAACTCCTGAAACCATTTCTACACCTATATTATGGCTATTTCGTTTTAAACTTAGCTTGACACTAATGCGCCGAAGCGGCACTCATGTACTTTAGGGAATTGAATGTAGCTTTTATTACAGCGAAGATTAAAGTGGATTTTTGTTGGTGCCCAACCAGACAGGGAAGAGGTAGGTAGTCTGGATTTATATTGGTAACTCTTTGGTATTAATAGTTAAACTCCCATATAGCTTTGCTTCCATTTACATGCACCATAAGTTTATCACTAATCTTTATATCCATATTGGGGGATAGTTCTATTAAGTCTGTTTCTATAGTTTTTAGCCGAAGAGGAAATCTTTCATCTATTATGCACATTATTTTAATTTGGGTATTAAAAAAAATATTTTTCTTTTGTTGCAAACCAAATCCCAATAATGATTTTTTCAAATAATCATATTCCTTTTTATTGATTAGCAAGGTTACTGATTGAATTTGATTAAATGATTTTGTAAACGCTGCTTTTGTTTTCCGGGAACTATATGTTGACCAGTTTATTCCATTTTTTATTTCCTCAGCAGAAAAGCCTACATCGCTTAATTCTTCAGGTGTATTCTCCATTAACCAGGTTGAAAAAGGCAGAAGGCTATCGTTATTTAAAAGGCTCAGCGAATAAAACCAGGGGCTGGATATGCCACTTAGCATCTTCATTACAGTATCTGTTTCTATGGAATCATCACTATTTTTCTTCCAGTTTTTTTTTATCTCCCAAATCTCATTTGATTGAACGGTCATAAAGCCAAAACCGCAATCGCCTAAAGTTGCGTCTTTATATCCTTCTGCTGTAAAAAATTCAAAATAACTATTCTTTCCAAACAGGTATTTTCCAGACCAGGAGTCGTTGGTTGTTGTAGTAGCGTTCACTTTAATATTTCCGAATTTCCCGGATATAAATGATGAATCCGAAAGATGTGAATATGTATTGGAATCGAGAACAATATAAAGGTGGTTCAAATATATTTCAGGCAGTTTACTTTGGCCATTTATAGATTGAAATGTAAAAGCAACAATAGCCAAGATTAAAATTGGTTTTATTAATTTTTTCATGTCGCTTATTTTGTTGCTTAGAATTTAGAAAAGTGCCTGTTCTATTGTAGCCATAGAATAACACCAACGTTTATATTTGTCCAATTCAATGTTACAACTAATTAAATGCAACGACAAAAATGTTTACTTGTTGTTTTGAATACGCTTCCATCTACGCTTCGATAAAAGCTCAGTATAATTACAGAAAGTACAAGAGTGCGACGCAACCAAAGCTAAATTCATATTCTGCTGCCTGGCTCCAAATAATTATTGCTTACTGATCTCAACCGTCCAGTCCGGCCCGCTGAATATTTTATACTCCTGCGAAAAACTGCCTTCATTCAACGCAAAAGAAACATTGAGTAAACTGTTTAAATAGCATAACGGTTTACCTTTTTCAACGGCGGAGAAAGTAGTGGCAAAAGGCATATCGGCTTCGTACATTTTTTTGCTGTTTTGAAAAATTGACACATGTAGGTTCCCGCCGTATTGCAGCCGTAAGTTTTTAAAGAATGCTGCATCGATATTCGTCCATATATTACCGTACTGTATGTCGAGGATGGCGATATTTCCTTTGATAATGCCTTTTTCGTACGTGGCTTTCTGGTAATCAATGGCTACCACTTTGTTCGAAAGTTTTTCGCCAACATTTTCGAACTTAATAACGCCTGCGGCAAGCCTGGCTCCGGTGTAGGCATACACATCGCGGCCATGAAAAGTATAAGATTCGCCTGAGCCTGGCCGCCTGTTTTTCTTTTCGTCTATCTCCCTTATTTCGTCGATGCCCTGGCTTTCGGCAATAAGGGTGAGCGTGCCATTATCGGGCGTAACAAAGAATTGCCTTTTTTTTGTTTTAAGTACCACCGATTTTCTGGAGCTGCCAACACCGGGATCAACAACCGAAACAAACACGGTACCTGCAGGCCAGTATTGTGCGGTTTGCTGTAGTCGGTAAGCTGCTTCCCAAATATTGTAAGCAGGAATTTCGTGGGTTAGATCGAAAATTTTTAGGTTATTGGAAACCCCCATGGCCACACCTTTCATAGCGGATACGGCACCATCCTTTAAGCCAAAATCGCTTTGAAAAACAAGTACCTTATTTTGTGCAGAAACCTGCACCAGAAAAATGCAGCAAAGCAGGGCATTTGCAATTTTTTTTACACGGTTCATCTATTAAAATTTGTACAAAATTAGGGTTGCCGGGCAGCGCCGTCAAAACAGGCTAAATGGTATGTAGAGTAACTGTTGATAACCTTTTTGAGAATATTGTTTTTCCATACAACTTAAGCTTGGTACTTTAGCGGCAATACTTAATTGACGTATATGCATTCATTTGAACAACTGGCTATCGATTTTAAAAACCGGTTCAACGCAAAACACTTTCCCAAAGAGCCCTCTACACTCTACGCTTCCTGCGATTACTTTCTTTCGCTCGGGGGCAAAAGAATAAGACCGGTTATGTGCCTGATGGGTAATGAACTTTTTGGAGAAATTAACCCGGATATTTATCATGTAGCTACGGCCATAGAACTCTTTCACAACTTTACTTTAATTCATGATGACATAATGGATGCCGCCTCGCTGCGGCGGGGCATGCAAACAGTGCATGCGAAATTTGGAACCAATACAGCATTACTTGGCGGCGATGTAATGCTTGTAACCGCCTACGAATATTTGAATAAAATTAATGTAAGCCACCTGCCCCGGGTTCTTACCTTATTTAATAAAACAGCCAAAGAAGTATGCGAGGGCCAGCAATTAGATATTGATTTTGAGAAAATGGAAAATGTTTCTTTTGAGCAATATATAAAAATGATTGAACTTAAAACTTCTGTGGCACTGGCTGCAAGCTTGCAGGTTGGCGCTATTCTGGGCGGTGCAAGTGAAGGTAACCGGCAACATATTTATGAATTTGGAAGAAACCTTGGTATTGCATTTCAAATACAAGACGATTACCTGGATGCATTTGGCGACCCTGAAAAATTTGGTAAAGATGCCGGCGGCGATATACGACAGAACAAAAAAACCTTTTTGCTTATACATGCTTTAGAGTCGGCATCGGAAGATCAAAAGAAGGAATTACTGCAATTAATGAAGGAAAATCCCGCAGACAAAGTAAGTCGTGTATTGGATATTTTTCAAACCTGTAATGTGGATAAATGGGCATGGTCTTTAAAGCAGCAGTATCTAGATAAAGCACTTAAACATCTCGAAGATATGGCTGTCCTTTCTGTAAGGAAAAAGCCGTTGATACAATTGGCGGAATACCTTTTGCAACGGGAGCATTGATTGCAATTTGTATTGTAATGCATAACTTACAGGTAGCAATACACACAATACTGTTAATCAGCAATTGCCAGAAAATCTCTGGTGCACAATATGCACAGTGTATAATAATGTGTATTTTTTTTATGAGCCAAGCTGTATTGCTGACATTAAACCCATTTGCGTCGCACTCTTCAGGGTTCTGGTCGCTGGTCGGCAATTAGCCGTTAACTAAAGTACCTTCGAATACTTATGCGGGTTGAACAATAGCGGGAAAACTTAGGCTATAGTCATTTAAAAGACCTAACTTTTCCCTTGGATTACACGGAGGTGCAGAAAACCTATGACAAAACAGGAGACTATACAGCGATTAAAAGCCAATCACGAGAGTTTTACCTCACTGATCAGATCGTTTGATGAGAATTCCTTTCTGTTTACCACCAATAATAAATGGACTGCGGGTCAACAGGCTGAACATATACTTCGTTCAATTAAGCCAGTATTATTTGCGTTCCGGCTTCCATTGTTTTTACTAAGGCTTTTTTTTGGAAAAGCTAATCGTCCGTCGCGCAGTTATATAGGGTTGGTAGATAGATACCATGAAAAAATTGCTGGTGGGGGCAGAGCTTCAGGAAGATTTATTCCTTCCGCAGTTCGTTACGATCAGAAAAATAAAATATGTGCTGATATTATTTTTACAGTCTCCGCATTATGCAGTAAGGCTATTAAAATTAAAGAAGAAGATCTGGATATTTATATTTTGCCGCATCCATTGTTAGGTAAAGTAACATTGCGAGAGATGTTGTATTTTACTGCTTACCATGTATATCATCACCAAATGAATATACAGACACCTGTTAAAATTAATTGATATAATTTTTACTTACAATTTTTTGAGCCAGAATTTTTAATGCCCCCGTTGTTTGTAAACCGACCTACCACTATTTTATTACACAATGTGCTTATCTCCTGTTCAATGCTGAGTGGTGAACAATCCTTCCGGAAACGCTGATACCTTAATGCAGGTTGTTACCTGCAGGGCTAAAACGCAAATTATTAGCCAATTTTTTTGCAAATTATCAGGCGATTTTTTATTTTTTAAAGTGTAAATATTACACGATAAACGCCTGAAACCAGACAATTGGTTTCATAAATACATTATTACCACTTTTAGTTAAATATTTTATAAAAAAATGGACATAATATTTGGTCAATAGAAATACAAATGTGTAAATTGTGCACACGATTGCACAACTTGCCAAAAAGAATTACCATACATGATATTGCCAGGGAACTAAATCTCACGAGTGCTACTGTTTCAAGGGCGCTAAACGACCATCCAAGGATTAGTGCAGCGACCAAACGTATTGTGCAGGAGAAAGCTCTTCAATTTGATTACCAGCGTAATAATATTGCATCTTCTCTCAGGTTGGGTAAATCGTATACAATTGGTGTTATTATTCCAAGTGCACAAATGAATTTTTTTGGATCGGTAGTACATGGAATAGAAAATTCAGCAAGCAAGAATGGATATAGTATAATTTTATATCAGTCTGAGGAAACATGTTCGCTCGAGAAAAAAGCAATAGAAACTTTTTTAAGTGCACGTGTAGACGGAATACTTGCCTCCATTGCAAAAGAGACCATTGATTATGCGCACTTTGAAGACCTTAAAAAGCGAAATATACCGCTTGTTTTTTTTGACAGGACAAATGACGGCCTAAATATACCGTCTGTTGTAGTCAATGATTATAAGGGAGCATTTTTGGCAACAGAGCATCTCATAAAAATGGGGTATAAGCGAGTTGCTCATGTTTCAGGCCCTCAACATATAAAAGGTTTTAAAGAACGGACTATAGGCTATATAGATGCTCTAAAACACTATAATATTATTGTTGATTATTCTCTTATTTATCCAGGTGATATATCCATCGAATCCGGTAAGCAGGCGATAGACTATTTTTTTAGTCTTCCTCAAATACCAGATTCAGTGTTTGCAGCAGAGGATTTTACAGCACTTGGTATAATTAAAGGATTGAAAGAAAGAAGAATTAAGATACCGCAGGAATTTGGCGTGTTTGGTTTTGCCAATGAAAGTTTTGATGAACATATTACTCCCGCATTATCGTCAGTAGATCAGCAGACTGTGCAAATGGGTAAAGAAGCATTTAGTTTATTGTTAGAAATTATTAATCTGAAAGACGGCAAAGGGAGTGGTGTAATAAATAAAAAAATAGTGCTGGAGCCGGTACTTTTTTTCCGTGAGTCTTCTGCAGGAAATCAAGAGTTGAACAAAACGCAGGATTTGAAGTCAAAAAAAAGGGAATTTCTTACTCAATTTTAAAAATAAACCATAATGAAAGAAGTTATTTGGAATGACAGTTAGTCTCTCAAAGATGATTCGAAAACTTATTAAGGAGTTTTTATAAACAATCTTTTCTGGCTATGCTTAGTTTTCAATAAATTGATTTTGAGTTATGGCCTTCATTATTAAAAAGAATGCAATTGAAAAAAATGAGAAACTAACAAATCAAAAATTCCGACAATAACTGACTCAATTTTACTTAATCTCACAAATATGCTTGTTATGAGAAAAAATTACCAAAAAAATTCTTTAACCCAGTCTTTAGCGGCAACAGTATGCTGCTTTATGTTGGCTTTATTTTCATTTGTTAGTGCAGAGGCAAGGGATTTTTACAACCCCGCCCCGGATAAAAAAGTGACCGGCAAAATCACAGACGAAAAAGGAGCACCTCTTGTGGCTGCTTCTATTGTAGTTAAAGGAACAACTAAAGGTGTTACAACCGATCAAAACGGAAACTTTGTGATCAACGTTCCCGAAGGAAAATCTGTTCTTGTGATTTCTTCTGTTGGGTATGATGCTCAGGAAGTGAACATTTCAAATAAAACGGAAATTGATATCAAGCTGGTGCCAGGATCATCGAAACTGGATGATGTAGTAGTGGTGGGTTATGGTACGCAAAGAAAGGTAACCGTTACTGGAGCGGTAAGTGCCATTAAAGGCGAAGTTCTGATAAAATCACCCGCAGTTGATTTATCAAATTCACTTGCCGGTCGCATACCAGGCTTAGTTGTAATACAACAAAGTGGTGAGCCTGGATATGACGGAGCATCCATTAACATTCGTGGTATTAATACATTGGGTAATAGTAGCCCTCTGGTAGTTATTGACGGAGTTCCCGACAGGGATGGCGGATTAGGAAGACTAAACCCAAGGGATATAGAATCTATTTCTGTGTTAAAAGATGCGTCTGCTGCTATTTACGGAGCAAGGGCTGCAAATGGAGCAATACTTATTACAACAAAAAAGGGTAGTACAGGTAAGCCTAAGATTACCTATGATTATAATCATGGTTGGAGTCAGCCAGGCACCATTCCTGAAATGTCTAATGCATTCGAATATGCAAGTATTATGAATGAATTACCCATTTATAAAAGTATACCTGTTTCCGAATGGGGTGCTGCATGGACCGCGATTCAACAAACCGGCAGTTATGATTCTCCAACAGAAGGTATTTCTACTTTAAATGCCAATTACAGTCCTGATGCTGTTGCAAAATATAAAGATGGCAGCGATCCATGGGGTTATCCAAACACCGATTGGTTTGGTGATGCTTTTAAAACTTGGGCGCCACAATCAAGGCATAATTTACAGATAAGTGGCGGTTCAGACAATTTCCGGTATTTTACTTCCTTGGGTTATGTAGATCAGGATGCTATTTATAAGAATTCTGCAACAAGGTATCAGCAATACAATTTCAGAACAAATTTAAGCGCCAAGGTTAATAAATATATCAATACGACGGTTGGTATTTTAGTGCGTAGAGAGGATCGGAAATTCCCAACTGAGAGTTCCGGATCTATTTTCCGTATGCTGATGAGAGGCCGTCCTACTGAACCTGAAGTTTGGCCCAACGGAAAACCTGGGCCAGATATAGAAAATGGCCAAAACCCGTATGTAATTACTACAAATGCTACTGGTTATCAAGATAACCCAACTGATTATGTGCAGGGCAATGGATCTATTGAAATAACGAATCCCTGGGTAGACGGTCTTAAAGTTACATTGTCAGCAGCTATTGATAAAAACAGTCAAACTAATAAAACATGGCAAACGCCCTGGACGCTTTATACATGGGACAGAATTTCATATGAAGCTGATGGGGTTACACCTAAATTGGTTGGCGCAATCAGATCTAATTTTACAGACCCAAGGTTGACTCAATCATATAGTTCAGTGTTGAATTCAAACCTTACGGCTATGGTGAACTACGACCACAAGTTCGGAGCTCATTCTATTGGGGTGCTGGCAGGCGTTACCAAGGAAAAATTCAAGGGAGACAACTTCTTCGCTTACCGCAGAAACTATATTTCACCGGCCATTGACCAGCTTTTTGCAGGAGGTTCGCTTCAGCAAAACACTGGAGGTAGTGCTTACGAAAGAGCAAGATTAGGTTATTATGGACGTGCACAATATAACTACAAAGAAAGATACCTTGCTGAGTTTATCTGGAGATATGACGGATCGTATAATTTCCCCCAGGACCATCGCTTTGGTTTTTTCCCGGGTCTATTGTTAGGTTGGAACATATCTAATGAGAATTTCTTTCATGTTGATGCAATTAGTAACCTTAAGCTAAGAGCATCGTATGGTCAGATGGGAAATGACCAGATATATATTTACAACCAGTACCAGGAGTACGGGTACCTTTCCACCTATGCTTTCGGATCATATCCTATAAATAACCAAGTTGTTACTACATTGGGTGAAACCTTACTGGCTAACCCTGATTTTACATGGGAAAAGGCCAATAATTATAATATAGGTTTAGATGCATCACTCTTCAAGAACAAAATAGATATTACGCTTGAATATTTTTATAACAAACGCGATCAAATTCTGATTGCAAAAGTGGGTTCTACTCCAGCTTCCTCAGGAATTAGTGCATTATTACCGCCTGTAAATGGTGGAAGAGTTGATAATAAAGGATTTGAATTTACTGTTGCCTATAACGGTAAAATTGGCAGAGACCTCCAGATAAGAGCAGGAATAAATGGAGGCTATGCAAAAAACAAAGTAGTGTTTATGGATGAAATTCCCGGAGCTCCTACGTATCAGCTGCAGGAAGGAAAACCAATTGGCAGCTATTTAGTTTATAAGTCTGCTGGAGTTTTTAAAGATCAGGAAGAAATTAATAAAAATACCATTGATTATACGGGCGTAACCGGTCAGCTTATTCCAGGTGATATGAAATTTGAAGATGTGAATGGTGATAACAAAATCTCCGCCGATGACAGGGTAAGGTTAGATCAAAGCAATGTTCCTACTTTCAACTTTGGTGCTACTGTAGACCTTCGCTACAAGGGCTTTGACTTTAGCCTGCTTTTCCAGGGTGCTACAGGCGCTTCTTTACGCATTCAAACAGAGTCTGGTGATATTGGTAATTTTCTTAAATACAGCTACGATAACCGCTGGACAATAGATAATCCAAGCAGCACGGATCCCAGACTTGCAAGCCGCGGCGATACTTACTATACCGGAGGCAATTTTGGAAATAACACCTATTTCCTTTTCAGTAAAAATTACGTACGTTTGAAAAATGTTGAACTAGGTTATAATTTTACAGCAGGTTTCTTAGATAATCTAAAAATTAGTAACCTTAGGGTATTCCTGAACGGGCTGAATGTTTTTACTATTTCGAAGTATAAAATATTTGATCCCGAAGCAACAGCAGGGAGTGGTGTTTATTATCCACAATCACGGGTTATAAACGCCGGTGTAAGCTTAACTTTCTAAATTTAAACTATATGAAAAAGATAAAATCAATCAGTTTACTATCCATATTGTTTTTAGGTGGGATGATTTCCTGCAAGCAGGATTTTCTGAACACACAACCGCTTGATAAAATTTCAAGTGAAACGACCTGGAGCGACGGTGCCCTTTCTGAAGCTTTCGTTTTTGGTGTTTATTCTCATCTTGGGTACGGTGGATTTGAAGAGCAGGCGCTTGCAGTATATACTGATGAAGCAATGTTTACCCATGCCGGAAGAAACATAAATACGTTCACTCAGGCAACCGAAACTCCTGATAACCTTGCATGGTTCAGCGATACCTACCAGTGGGATAAAATGTACCTCGCAATAAGAGAAGCGAATGTGGCCATCGACAGGCTGCCAACAGCTACTTTTACAGATGCTGTTCTTAAAGACAGGTTGTTGGGTGAAGCCTATTTTTTAAGGGCCTATTATTATCAGCAGCTGTTAAGGTTTTATGGTGGAGTACCTATCATCGAAAAGCCTTACGGGTTAAACGAAGACTACACTGTTGCGCGAAATACTTTTGAAGAATGTGTGAATTTCATTGTGTCAGATTTAGATAAATCTGTTGAATTGCTAACAGGCAAAACTGTTACCGCAGGCCGGGCTTCAAAAATTGCTGCTATGGCTTTAAAAACAAGGGTATTGGTATATGCTGCAAGCGATTTACATGATGCAACAAAAGCAAAAGCAAATTCAAGCGTTTTAGCAGGATATTCAAATATTGAGCTCGTGGCTTATACTTCCGGCGATCAGCAATCAAGATGGCAAGCTGCAAAAACTGCCGCTAAAGCTGTTCTTGATGAAGGGCAGGGTTATAAACTTGATTTAACTGCCCCGGCTTCAGCATCTGATGGAACCATGAACTATATGTCTATTGCTTTAGGAGGTCAAAGTGCTGTTGGCGATGCTGCTGCTACCTCAGAACTTTTATTCCAAAGAACAAGTACAGCCCTTTATACCCAGGAAGACAACTGGCCTTTGGGTGGTATACACTATGGAATCAATAATGGACCTAACGGATACCATAACTGGGCAGGCAATACCCCAATACAGCAACTTGTTGATGATTACGAAATGATGGACGGCAGCAAATTCGACTGGAATAATGCAGTAGAAAAAGCAAACCCTTATACAAACCGCGACCCACGTTTAAATGCAACAATTCTTCATGATGGTTCAGACTGGAAGCCAAGACCATCAGATGTAACAGGTAAAGACCCCGTTAACCAAATACAAACAGGATACTATTCTGACGGTGCAGGCGGAACAGTTAACGGTATAGATACCCGCGAATCTCCGGTTGAAAACTGGAATGGCAGCCGTACGCATTATTATACAAGAAAGTTCATCGATCCAAATCCTGCATTGGCAGATAACCAGTCAAATGCTCAAACAATCCCATGGCCTTTTTTGCGCTATACAGAAATGGTGCTGGATTATGCTGAAGCATGCATTGCAACCGGTGATGAAGCTACTGCACGTACCTGGTTAAATAAAATCAGGTTCCGTGCCGGTATGCCCGCAATTACTGATGCAGGTGCAGCATTGGTAGACCGTTACCGTAATGAGCGCAGAATAGAGCTCGCTTATGAAGAGCACAGGTATCACGATGCAAGAAGGTGGATGATCCCGGTACAAACTGTTGGCCGCGGCATTAAGGCAATCAATGTAACGGCTACATTAAAGCCAGGCAAAACTGCACTGGTGCCTTACCGATACGACGCTACAGTATACGATTACACTTATACACCTGTAGATAATACCGAAAATGAAACACGGGTGTGGAACGATAAAATGTACTACCGCCCAATTAGCAGAGACGAGATGAGCAGAAATATCAAACTGGTACAAAATCCAGGGTATTAATTCCTGCAAATAAATTAGGTAAAAAATCTATCCCCGAAATGGGATAGATTTTTTTTTAGAAATAACAGCAATGTAAATTGCATACATAGATTTTATTTGGTTTTTTTTGAGCCCGGCTATATAACTTTTTTCAGCTTTACTTGCGTCGCACACTTGTACGTTCGGATCTGCGCGGAGCAGTTTAAACCACAACGTTGCAGAGCGTTTTTTACAGCGTTGCATGAAGGTTTTTTGCAATGCTGTGGCGCTCCTTACGGTAGGTAACGCTATGCTAAAATCTACGCTTAGGTAAAAGCTGCCTAAAGTTATACCGTACAAGAGTGCGACGCAACCGGGCTTAATAAAAGATATACGGCCAGGTTCATAAATATTTTTTTAGATACTGCTGCATTAATACTACCAGTTTAAATGAATGCCATAAGAATATTCCACTGTATTATTTTTTTAAGTTTTTGGCTTTTGTGTTCATGCAATCCTGAAACAGAAAATGATGAACCCGCAGCTAATGCCGCAGAGCATTTGTTCACATTACTAAGCCCTGATACAACTAAAATTACTTTTCAAAATACGCTTTCAGAAGGTTTGAATACGAACATACTGATGTATGAATATTTCTACAATGGCGGTGGTGTTGCAGCCGGAGATTTTAATAACGATGGTCTGGTTGATCTTTATTTTACTTCCAACATGGGGGATAATAAATTTTACCTGAACAAAGGCAACATGCAGTTTACAGATATTACAGCATTTTGTGGTGCCGGTGGAAGGGCTGGTCCATGGAAAACAGGCGTGAATGCAGTAGATATAAATGGCGATGGGAAGCTGGATATTTATTTATGCTACTCGGGTGCATTGCCACCGGAAAAAAGAACGAACCAGCTTTTTATAAATAAAGGCAATAACAGCAGGGGCGTGCCTATGTTTGAGGAAATGGCCGCGCAGTACGGACTTGCCAGCACAGGTTACAGCAACCAATCTTATTTTTTTGATTGCGATAAAGATGGTGATCTGGATATGTTACTGCTGAATCATAATCCT